>NZ_JBSFUW010000008.1:0-254920 GCF_053591995.1 Streptomyces sp. NPDC002835
GAAACACGTCCGCGCCAGCTCACCCGACAACCGCACCGGCCCCAACGCCGTCTCCGCGTCCGCCGCCTCGACCAGACCCTCCCGAGCCGACTCCAACCCCCCCGCCGCCGACCGCAGAAACGCCGCCCGCACCACCCGGTCCCGCAGGGCCTCACGGGCCTCGTGGGCGGCCCGAACCACCGCGTCGACCTCTTCTGCTGTGGCCTCCACCGCAACCTGTTCGCGCTGCTTCCCGGTTCGGGGGTCGACACTCCAGACTGGTGCTGCTGCCATCGCGGCTTCCTTCCGGTTCTCTGCCACCCAACCGGGTTCGTTCGGTATTCTGAACGCAGTTCCTGGTGGTGAATGCTGGGGACTCTATTTCCGGGCGTTCCGCGCGGTCAAGAAGGGGCGTAGAGCAATGTCAGTCGCCGATTCCGGTGGAGCACAGGTCAAGTCCGCGGTACGGACGGTCGAGTTGCTCGAGTACTTCGCCGGGCGGCCCGGCATGCACTCGCTCTCCGCGGTCCAGGAGGCCGTCGGTTACCCCAAGTCCAGCCTCTACATGCTGCTGCGCACCCTCGTGGAGCTCGGCTGGGTGGAGACGGACGCGACCGGGACGAGGTACGGCATCGGGGTGCGCGCCCTGCTGGTCGGGACGTCGTACATCGACGGCGACGAGGTCGTGGCCGCCGCGCGGCCCACGCTGGACCGGCTCTCCGACGACACCACGGAGACCATCCACCTCGCGCGGCTCGACGGCACGAACGTGGTGTACCTGGCGACCCGGCAGTCGCAGCACTATCTGCGCCCCTTCACCCGGGTCGGGCGGCGGCTGCCCGCGCACTCCACGTCGCTGGGGAAGGCGCTGCTCGCCACGTACAGCGACGAGCAGGTGCGCAAACTGCTGCCGGAGACGCTCTCGCCGCTGACGGAGCACACCATCACGGACCGCGAGAAGCTCATCGAGGAGCTGCGCCTCATCCGCGAGCAGGGCTACGCCGTCGACCGTGAGGAGAACACCCTCGGGCTGCGCTGCTTCGGCATCGCCATCCCCTATCGGACCCCGGCGCGCGACGCGATCAGCTGCTCGGTGCCGGTGGCCCGGCTCACGCCGGCGCACGAGCAGATGATCAAGGACGCGCTGTTCGACGCCCGCGACCGTCTCACCCTCGCCACCCGGAGGCTCTGAGCGTGAACGTCGTACTGCGCGAGGTCCGGGACAGCGACCTGCCGCTCTTCTTCCGGCACATGAGCGACCCCGAGTCCACCCGGATGGCCGCCTTCACCAGCGAGGACCCCTCCGACCGTGCCGCGTTCGACGCGCACTGGGCACGGATCCGCGCGTCGGACGCGGTGATACGGACGGTGGTCGCCGACGGCTCCGTGGTCGGCCACGCCGCCGTGTACGGGCCGCCGGAGGAGCGGGAGGTGACGTACGTCGTCGACCGCGCGCACTGGGGGCGCGGCATCGCGACGCTGGCGCTGCGCGCCCTGCTCGACGCGGTGCCGGTGCGCCCGCTGCGCGCCCGCGCGGCGGCGGACAACGCGGGGTCGATCCGGGTGCTGGAGAAGTGCGGGTTCGTGGTGACGGGACGGGACCGGGGGTTCGCCGACGCGCGGGGCGAGGAGACGGACGAGGTCCTGCTGACCCTGCGGGCGTGACCCTCCCAGTGGGTCATGGCCGCTCCCCCGCGTGGCGGAGGGGGATCGTCGCCGGGCAGGACGTGCGGCCGCCCGGTGGGGCGGCAGGGTGGGGGCATGACAACGAGCACCGCCGAGACCGGCCTCACCCCGCAGCCCCGTCCCGTCAGGTCCGCGCTGCGCGCCGTCGCGATCGTGGCCTGTGCGCCGTACCTCGCGCTGAAGATCACGTGGATCGCGGGCAGCCGCGTCGGCATCCCCGACGGCAGCCCCCTGCTGGATCACCGCGTGCTGATGGCCGTCGCCAACAGCGTCACCGTGCTGATGGACGCGGCCGTCATCGTGCTGGCGCTGCTGCTCACCCGGCCGTGGGGGCAGCGGGTGCCGGCCTGGCTGCTGGCCGTGCCGATGTGGGCGGCGACCGGGCTGCTCGCGCCGATCATGGTCGGCTTCCCACTGCAGCTGATCGGCGTCGCCCTCGGCGGCTCCAAGATGCAGGACGCGGCGGATGAACCGTTCCTCGACGGCTGGGTGTTCAACGTCGTCTACGGCGGCTTCATCCTCCAGGGCATCGCCCTCGGCACGCTCTTCGTGCTCTACGCCAAGGACCGCTGGGGTCATCTGCTGCGGGGCCAGGTGTGGGACCTGCCGTCCCGCGCGACGGGCCCCTTCATGCGGGCGACCGCCGTCGCGGGCTCGCTGCTCGTGCTCTTCCCCGCCGCCATGCACACGCTGTGGCTGACCGGCTCGACGGCCGCGCTCCCGGCCGACCGGATCGCGCAGCGCACCACGGACTTCTATCTGCTGGAGCTCTCCCGGATCGCCTTCGTCGCCGTCGCGGTCACCGGCGTACTGCTCCTCGCCCTGCGGCTCCTGCCGTCCCTCTCCCTGCGGCCGACGCTGACGGCGGCCTGGATCGGGGCGAGCTCGATGGGCGCCTGGGGCGGGTGGATGCTGCTCGCCTCGCTCCTGCCCGAGTCCGAGGGCGCGAAGGGCCCCTCCGCGCTGCTGACGCTCACCTACGCTGGGGAAATGATCTCCGGTCTGCTGCTGAGCTGCGCCGTGGCCGCCTTGCTGCGCAGGCGCGGCGCGTGACGATGTCCGCACTGGGCCTGCGGACCGCCGGCCGGGCGCTGTACGGCCGGCGGGCGCGGTTGCGCTGGGTGCATCTGGTGCTCGGCGGCGCGTTGTTGATGCCGTTCTGGCTGGTCGGCGTGGTGTCCCTGGGGCCGATGGTGGGCGAGCAGGAGATGTGGCCGCTCTCGCCGGTGCTCATCTTCGGTGCGTACGGCATCGCTCTGCCGCTCTCGGCAGTCGCCGGCCTGTTCCCGACGGCCAGGCCGCTGTCGGTGGGCGTCGCCCGCGCGCTGTGTGGGGTGCCCGGTGAGCGGCTCGCGGACGGACCTGCCCGGACCCGGGCCGAACGGGTGCGCACCGCGGGCTGGTGCACCCTGCACATGGGGGTCGGGGCACTGGTCAGCGGCGTGTCCCTCGCACTGCCGCCGTTCGCCGTCGCGCTGATCGCCGCGCCCGTCCTCCCGGGGGTACGGGAGTATCTGCGGCTCGAGCCGTCCGTCTGGTTCTCGGTGCTGGCGCCGCTCACGGGGACCGGGCTGCTGCTGGCGCTCGCGGCCGTGTCCGCCGCCGCGGGGGCGCTGCTGGCCCGCCAGGCGCAGATGCTGCTGGGGCCCACCCCCGCCGACCGGCTCGCCGCGGCGGAGCGCCGGGCGACGGAGCTGGCGGAGCGCAACCGCCTCGCCCGCGAGCTGCACGACTCGGTGGGCCACGCGCTGTCCGCCGTCGCCCTCCAGGCGGGCGCGGCCCGCAGGGTCCTGGACAGCGACCGGGCCGGGGACGTGGAGTTCGTACGCGAGGCGCTGGCCGCGATCGAGGAGACCACCCGGCGCACGGTGGGCGAACTGGACGCCGTGCTGGGTCTGCTCCGTCAGGACGGCGACGGCGGGGAGCGGCCCGGCGGGCCGACGCTCCGGGGGCTGGACGGGCTGCTGTCCCGCAGCGGCGTCCCGGTGTCGCTGCACACCCGTGGTGCGCTCGCGGCCGTGGCGGCGCCGGTCTCCCGCGAGGCGTACCGGATCGTGCAGGAGGGACTGAGCAACGCCCTTCGCCATGCGGGGACTTCGCCGGTGACACTGTGGATCACCACAGGCGACGACGAGTTGGAGATCAGGATGGAGAACCCGCTGCCCGAGCGCGCCCCGGTGGTGCGCCCCGGAGGCGGCCGCGGGCTGCACGGCATCGCCGAGCGGGCCGTGCTGCTCGGCGGCCGTTCGGAGGCCGGGCCGCACGAGGGGGCTTGGCGGCTGTCCGCCACGCTGCCGCTCAAGGGGCGCCGATGAGCACGGTCCGGATCGCCGTCGCCGACGACGAGCGCATGGTCCGCACCGCGCTGCGCGTGATCCTGGACGCCGAGCCCGACCTGGAGGTCGTCGGCGAGGCGGCGACGGGCGCGGAGGCGGTCTCCGTGGTGCGCGAGACGCGCCCGGACGTGGTGCTGATGGACGTCCGGATGCCGGAGGTCGACGGCATCCGGGCCACGGAGCAGATTCTCGCCACCATGGACGAGCCGCCGCGGATCGTCGTCGTGACGACGTTCGAGAACGACTCCTACGTGTACGACGCGCTGTGCGCCGGGGCGGCCGGCTTCCTGCTGAAGCGGGCCGCGGCGCAGGAACTGGTGCAGGCGGTACGGCTGGTCGCACGCAGCGACTCGCTGCTGTTCCCGTCGGCCGTGCGCGCGCTCGCCGCCGCGTACGGCCGCAGCCGGCCCGCGGCCGCGCCGCGCTGGGCGGCGCGGCTGACCGAGCGGGAGGGCGAAGTACTGCGGCTGATGGCCACCGGGCTGACGAACGCGGAGATCGCGGGCCGGATGGGCGTGGGCCCGGCAACGACCAAGACCCACGTCGCGGCGGTCCTCGCCAAGATCGGCGCCCGGGACCGCACCCAGGCGGTGATCGCGGCGTACGAGTCGGGCTTCGTCTCGCCCCGCTGACCGGACCGTACGCGCTGAAACAGGCCAACTCCCGCACTGCGCGGGCTGCCGGCGGGCCGCTGCTGCGCCGGCTGCCGGAACGGGTGTTCGCGGCGGCCGGCATCGCGGTGCTCGCGACCGGGGCGGCGCTGCGGGGGCTGCCGTACGACGCGGTGGCGCTCGTGTGCAGCGGGGCGATCGGGCTGGGGCTGCCATGTGTGGTGATCACGGCGATGACGGCGGTGCAGCGGGAGGCGCCGGCCGCGTGGGTGGGCCGTACGGCGGCGACCGCCAGCGCGCTGCTGTTCGTACCGAACGCGGTGGCGCCGGCGGTCGGCGCGGGCCTGGTGGCGGTGGCGGACGTGCGGGTGCTGCCGGCGGTGGTCGGCGCCGTGGGCGTGGCCTCCGCGCTGGTGCTCGGGGCGGGCAGGACTGCCGCGCCCGCCCCCACGGAGGCGGAACGCGGCCCCCTGCCGGGCGACCGGGTATGGCGGGCCCGCGGTTACGACAGGGCGGATCCCAGTAGTGCCAGGTCCGCGTCGGAGGCCAGGCCCGCGTGGTAGAGGCGCAGCTCCGTCGCGCCGAGGGAGGCGGCCTTCGCGGCGGACGCCGCGAGGGCGCCGGGCGCGCCGCCCATGCCGGTCACGACCGTGAAGTTCGCGGCGAGCACCGTCCGTTCCGTCGCGTGCGCCGCGAACGGCTCCAGCAGCTGCGGCCCCCGGGTGCACGGCACGACGACGCCGTCGGCGACCGCCAGGATGTGCGCCGGGTCCACGCCGGCGTTCGCGCCGCAGTGGTGGGCCTCCGGGTCCGCGTGCAGCAGGACCTGGAAGCCTTCCGGAGCCGCGGCCCGCACCGCCGCGACCGCGTCCTCCTGGAACGTGCGCGCCGTGCGCGTACGGAACTCCCGTACCGTCTCCGCCAACTGCTCCTCGAGCGGCCGCACCGGCGCGCCGTGCCCGTGCCAGACCGGCTCCAGCGCGTCGCGCACCGACGCCGCGAGCTGCCCGGGGTCCAGGCCCAGGCTCCCGTACCCGTCCCGGCAGGACGGGCAGAAGCAGAGCGACATCAGGTACTGCGCCGCGTCGTCGAGAGCGACGCCCGCGATCTTGTCGTGGGCGTGCAGATGGGCCGCCCCGTACCAGCCGCAGGACTCCAGCTCGGTGCCCCGCGCCCCCGGCCGGACCGCCGCCTCCGCCGCCAGTGACACCAGGTACTCGCGCACCGCGGGCTGTGCGATGCAGGGCGCCCAGGGGTAGCGGTCGCCGTAGGCGTTGACGGCGGAGGTGGCCGGATGTTCGGCGCCCATACGGGAGTTGTGCGCCAGCACCACCCAGCTGTGGACGTCGAGCCCGGCGGCCTCCAGCACGGCCGCCGCCTCGCCGTACGCGTCGCCCGGCGCCCACTGTCCCGCCGCGTACGGCCGCAGCTCGCGCCCGGCCCAGCGCGCCTCGCCGGGCGGGTAGAGCACCGACGCGTACTCGGCGGTGACGATCCGGTGGTGGGGGTGGCGCGGCGTCAGGGCGCGGGTGGAGTGGTAGGCGGAGGCGAGGGTGACCTGCCGGACGCCGAGGTCCGCGATCCGGGCGGCCGCGGCCGGGTCGCCCACGACGTCCCACGGGTACAGGAAGGCGGCGGTCTTCACTCGCCCTCCCTCAGCAGCGCCCTGCCCTGCGCGATCAGCGCGGCGAGGGCCTCGACGTGCCGGCCGGCCGGTTCGGTCAGCGGGGGCCGCACCGGGCCGACGTCCAGCCCTTCGAGCCGTACGCCGGCCTTGACGAGCGACACGGCGTATCCGCGCCCTTCGTTGCGCAGTTCGACGAGCGGCACGAAGAAGCCGTCGAGGAGGCGGTTCACCGTCTTGTCGTCGCCGGAGCCGAGCGCCCGGTGGAAGGCGAGGGCGATGTCCGGGGCGAAGGCGAAGGCGGCGGAGGAGTACAGGGTGATGCCGATGCCGCGGTAGGCGGGCCCGGTGAGCTCTGCGGTGGGCAGCCCGTTGAAGTAGAGGAAGTCGCGCTCGGGGAGCTCCTGGCGCACGGCGCTGACGATCCGCTGCATGAGGTCGAGGTCGCCGAGGCCGTCCTTGAGGCCGATAATCCGCGGGACCTTGGCGAGTTCGACGACCGTACGGGGGGAGAAGACCGCGTTGTCGCGCTGGTAGACGATGACGTCGAGCGACGTCGCCGCGGCGAGGCGGGTGTAGTGGCGCAGCAGGCCGGCCTGGTCGGCGGTGACGAGGTAGGGCGGCATGGCGAGCAGTCCGTCCGCACCGGCCCGCTCGGCATCCCTCGCGTACTGCTCCGCGAGCGCGGTGCCGTAGCCGGCGCCCGCGAGGACGGGCACCCGGCCGGCCGTCTCCTCGACTGCGGCGGCGACGCAGTCGCGGAACTCCCCGGCGGTCAGGGCGTGGAACTCCCCCGTCCCGCAGCAGGCGAAGACGGCGGCCGCGCCGGCGTCGACGCCCCGCCTCACATGCGCGCGGAAGGCTCCGAGGTCGAGGGCGCCGTCCGGTCCGTACGCGGTGACGGGGAAGAACAGCGGTCCATGGACCCGGGTGAGCCGGGCTGCGAGCGGATCTGAGGTCACGGGTGCTCCCTGGGCCGTGCTCCGGGCTCCGAAGCCCGTGCACAATTATGATTGTTGTCCATACCTCTGAACATCGTTCACGCTATGACAGCCGCGTCGCGCGGGTCAAGACGGAAACCCGCATTCGAGACTCGGACAGGGCCGATCCACGCGACACTTGACGACGGCGGGGCCGCTCTTTAGCTTGTCCATGTATGTGAATCCAGTCCATGGACTTGAGCTGCTCAAGGAGATCCGCCCATGCCCGCTGCCCGTACCGTCCTGCTCACCGGCGCAGCCGGCGGACTCGGCACCCTGATGCGCGGCCTGCTGCCCGCGTACGGCTACGAGCTCCGGCTCCTCGACGCCGTCCCCGTCGAGGGCGAGCCGGACGCGATCACCGCCGACCTCGCCGACCGGGCAGCCCTGCGCGAGGCCGTACGGGGCGTGGACGCGGTCATCCACCTCGCGGGCATCTCCCTGGAGGCGTCGTTCGACAAGATCCTGCGCGCCAACATCGAGGGGACGTACAACCTGTACGAGGCGGTGCGCGAGGAGGGCGTACGGCGCGTGGTCTTCGCCTCCAGCAACCACGCCGTCGGCTACGTCCCGCGCCCGGACGGGGAAGCGCCCTTCGCCCCCGAGGAGCTCATCCCGGTCGAGACCCGCCACCGGCCCGACACCTTCTACGGTCTGTCCAAGTGCTTCGGCGAGGACCTGGCGCAGCTGTACTGGGACCGGCACGGCCTGGAGACCGTCTCCGTGCGGATCGGCTCCTGCTTCCCGGAGCCCACCTCGGTACGGATGCTCTCCGTCTGGATGAGCCCCGGCGACGCCGCCCGTCTCTTCCACGCGGCTCTCACCGCCGAGGACGTCGGCCACTCCGTCGTCTACGGCTCGTCGGCCAACACCCGGCTGTGGTGGGACCTCACCAGCGCGCGGGCGCTCGGCTACGAACCGCAGGACGACTCCGAGCAGTACGCGGCGAAGCTCGTCGCGGAGCACGGCGAACTCGACCCGGAGAACCCGGCCCACGCCCACCTCGGGGGGCACTTCACCACCGACCCGCCGCGGTGGCCGCGCTGACGTACCGTACGCGGCGCGGTGACGGCACGGTCACCGCGCGCCTTGGCGTCTGGCGTCTGGCGTCTGGCGTCTGGCGTCTGGCGTCTGGCGTCTGGCGCGAAATCATCCCGCAAGATCCTCGTAAGAGGCGCCAACAGTAAGGGAACGGTAAAGCGGACTCGCTCGTTACCCCAGTCATGACAGCTATGACCCCCGGCTCGAACATCCCTCTGGCCACCGCTCGCGTGGCGGTGGACGTCGCCGCTCCGGTGCGGCTCGACGTATCGGGCCTGCTGCTCACCGCCGACGGCAAGGTGCGCTCCGACGACGACTTCATCTTCTACAACCAGCCCCAGGGCCCCGGTGTCACCTACCGCTCAGGCGGCGGCACGGCGCCCGACGCGATCCTGATCGACACCGCGGCCGTGCCCCCCGGTATCGAGCGGATCGTCGTGACGGCCAGCCCGGACGCGGCGGGCCGGACGTTCCAGGGCATCGAGCCCACCGCCACCATCCGCAACAGCGACGACGGCAGCGCGATCGCCAGCTTCACCCCGCCGCAGCTCGGCTCGGAGACCGCGCTGGTCGTCGTCGAGGTCTATCTGCGCAACGGCGCGTGGAAGGCCCGCGCCGTCGGCCAGGGCTACGCGAACGGCCTGGCGGGCATCGCCACGGACTTCGGCGTCTCCGTCGACGAGGAGCCCGCGGCCGCCCCGGCCCCGGCGGCCCCTCCCGTCGCCGCCGCGCCGCCCGTCACCGCCGCGCCGCCCGTGGACCCGCGGACGGCGGCCGCCCCGCCGCCGCCCGCCGCGCCTCCGGCGGCCCCCGCCGCTCCCCCGGCCGCCACCGGCAAGATCAACCTGGACAAGGGCCGGGTGAGCCTGCAGAAGAACCAGACGGTGTCCCTGGTCAAGGGCGGCCGTCCACTGCTCTCCCAGGTGAAGATGGGCCTCGGCTGGGAGCCCGCCTTCCGCGGCAAGGACATCGACCTCGACGCGTCCGTCATCGCCTACGGCCCGAACCGCAACCACCTGGACAGCTGCTACTTCGGCAAGCTCACCATCCTGGGCGGCTCGATCAAGCACTCCGGCGACAATCTCACCGGTGAGGGCGCGGGCGACGACGAGGTCATCGTCGTGGACCTCGGCCGGCTGCCGGCGGACGCGACGGGCCTCGTCTTCACGGTCAACTCCTTCTCCGGCCAGAAGTTCACCGAGGTCGCCAAGGCCTACTGCCGGCTGATCGACGCCACCACCGGCGAGGAGCTGGTCCGCTTCGACCTGACCGGCGCCGAGCCGCAGACCGGCGTGATGATGGCCAAGCTGATCAAGCAGTTCTCCGGTGAGTGGGAGATGACCGCGATGGGCGACTTCGTGAAGTCGCGCACCGTCCGCGGCATGGTCAAGCCCGCCGCGCAGGCGCTCTGAAAAGGTCCGCCGGAGGCGCCCGTCACGGTGTGTGGCGGGCGCCCCCGGCGGAGGGACTGTTCAATCGGGACGTGCTCAGAGTTTGGCCAGTTTGGAGAACGGGCTGAGGATGCGGCCCTGCCTGCCGGAGAAGTCGACAAGCACGGCGGCGTTGTCTCCCTCCACAGCGAGGACTCTCCCGAGACCGAACTGGTCGTGGGACACCCTGTCGCCCGCTTCATAACACTCGATCGGCGGCTCTTCCAGGGACGGACGGTTGAAGGGGCTGGACGGCAGGTGGCGCCGGGAACCGGCTGACTTTGTCATTGCCTTCAGTATGCGCCCCCGGCCCCGCACCACGCCACGCCCTGATGCTTCGCAGTGGTTCCGTCACTGCCGGTTCCCGTGCCGCCGCCACGGTCCGGTGATCGCGAACATGACGCCCGGTGTCTGGATGCTGACGTACAGGGTGCGGCCGTCGGGCGAGAAGACGACGCCGGCGAACTCGCTGTAGTCGGGGTCCTCGTCGGTCCCCACGTTGAGTTCGTTACGGGCGATCGGGTACGTACGGCCGCTGTCCGAGGCGCCGAACAGATGCTGCGCACCCTCGCCGTCCTCGGCGATGATCAGGCCCCCGTACGGCGAGACGGTGATGTTATCCGGGCCGTCGTAGGCGCCGCCCTGCGAGGGCTCCCGGTCCGCCCCGAGCAGCACCTTGAGCGTCAGCGTCCGGCGGCGCGGGTCGTAGAACCAGACCTGGCCGTCGTGCTGCTCGGGGCTCTCCTCGCGGGCGTACGAGGAGACGATGTAGGCGCCGCCGTCGCCCCACCACATGCCTTCGAGCTTGCGGCCGCGGGTGACCTGGCCGTCCCTGAACTGCTTGCGCACGGACGTCCGCCGCGCGTCACGGTCCGGGACCTCGGTCCAGTCCACCCCGTACACCGTGCCGATCTTCCTGGCGCGTGCCAGGTCGTCGACGAACCGGCCGCCGGAGTCGTAGCACGTGGCGGCCTGCAGCACGCCCGCGTCGTCGGCGAGGGTGCGCAGCCGGCCGCGGCCGTGCTCGAAGCCGCGCGGCGGCGCCCAGCGGTAGAGCAGGCCGTTCGGGGTGTCGGCGTCCTCCGTGAGGTACAGGTGGCCGCGCTTCGGGTCGACGACGACCGCCTCGTGCGCGAACCGGCCGAACGCCTTGACCGGCCGGGGGTCGCGGTTGGCCCGGCAGTCGTACGGGTCGACCTCGAAGACGTAGCCGTGGTCGTGGAGCAGCCCGTTCTTGCCGGCCCGGTCCTCGGTCTCCTCGCAGGTGAGCCAGGTCCCCCAGGGGGTCGAGCCGCCCGCGCAGTTCTGCACGGTGCCGGCGACGCCGACCCACTGCGCGACCTGGCCGTCGCGGTGGCTCTCCACGACGGTGCAGCCGCCGGGCGCGGCCGGGTCGTAGACCAGGCCCTCGGTGAGCGGCACCGGGTGCGCCACGTCGGCGCGCGCGCCCTTGAGCTCGTGGTTGACCACGAGCAGCGTCACACCGCGCGGGCCCTCGAACGCCGCCGTGCCGTCGTGCTTGCCGGGGGTGAACTCGCCCGACTCCAGCCGGGTGGCGCCGGAGCGGGTCAGCACGCGGTACGAGAACCCGGCCGGCAGCGCGAGCAGGCCCTCGGGGTCGGAGACCAGCGGGCCGTAGCCGGGCCCTCGCTGCCCCTCCGCCTCGCCCTCGGCCGTCGCGGCCTCCGCCGCCGCGAGGGCGCCCGGTGCCGTGGCGAGCGCGCCGGCGGCCCCGGTGAGGGCCACGCCCGCGCCGGTCAGGGCGGACTGCTTGGTGAAATCCCTGCGGGTCAGCGACATCGAGGTCTCCTGGAGGGCGCGTCCGGGCGGGCGGATGTGTGCCACACCCTCGTGCCCGCGTATAAACGGCACTTGAACGCCGTACGACATCGGAAGAGGCCTTCGCCGTCATGAATCTGCCCAGCACCGGACGCCGCGTCCTGATCAGCGGAGCGTCCCGGGGACTCGGCCGCGCCGTCGCCCACGCCTTCGCCGCGAACGGCGACCGCGTCGCCGTCCACTACGGCGCCCGTGAGGACGACGCCCGCCGCACCCTCGACGCGCTGCCCGGTCCGGGCCACGTCCTGGTCGGCGGCGACCTGTCCGACGCGCCGGGGGCGGCCGACGTCGCCGACCGGGCCTTCGCCGGCCTCGGCGGCATCGACGTCCTCGTCAACAACGCGGCCGTCAACGTCCGGCACCCGCTCGCGGACACGCCGTACGACGAATGGGCCGAGATCTGGCAGCGGCACGTCTGCGTGAACCTGCTCGCCACGGCGCATCTCAGCCACCTCGCCGCGCGGCGCATGATCGCGGACGGGACGGGTGGCCGCATCGTCAACATCGGCTCCCGCGGGGCGTTCCGCGGCGAGCCCGACCACCCGGCGTACGGCGCGACGAAGGCGGCCGTCCACGCGCTGGGCCAGTCCCTGGCGGTGTCCCTCGCGCCCTACGGCATCGGCGTCGCCTCGGTCGCCCCCGGCTTCTTCGACACCGAACGCGTCGCCGACCGCCTGACCGGCCCCGAGGGCGACGCGATCCGCGCTCAGAGCCCCTTCGGCCGGGTCGCCTCGGCGGACGAGATCGCGTCGGCGGTCCTGTGGCTGTCGTCCCCGGAGGCGCAGTGGTCCTCGGGCACGATCCTGGACCTCAACGGCGCGTCCCACCTCCGCACGTAGCGCTCGCGCGTCGCGTCCGGGTTACGCGCCGGACCTGGCCCGGTAGCCGTGCTGGCGTCCGGGCGTGGCCCGGTCCGTGTCGTCCGGCGTCCGGGTGCCGCGCGTCCGGGCGTGGCCCGGTCCTGTGCGCTTGCGTCCGGGTGCCGCTCCAGGGGATGTCCGGGATCCCCGCTCCGGAGGCCCCGACCCCCGCACCACCCACCGGCGCAGCGCGCCCGCCCCGGGGCCACGCCGCGTCCGCCGACCGGACATGCGCCAAGCCACCCGCCGGGGCACGCCGCGCCCCGCCCCGGCTGCCCGGGCGCGCCGCGCCCCCCGACCGGGCCACGCCCGGAACGCGCGAGCGTCAGCGAGCCGAGCGGGACTTGAAGGCCGCCTTGCGCGCCTCCTTCGCCGCCGTCTTGTCCCGGTGCAGCCGCCCCATCGCCTCCAGCACGTCCGCCGTCGCCGGGTGGTCCACCCGCCACGCCGCGTCGAAGAACCCGCTGTGCTGCCCGACCAGCCCCTCCACCAGGTCCTGGAGCTCCGCGGCCTCGCCGCCCGCCGCGAGCTGCGCGGCGATCGTGTCGATGGCCAGCCAGAAGATCATCGACTCGGGCGGCGCGGGCACGTCCGCCGCGCCCCGTTCGGCGAGCCAGACGCGGGCGAGGCCGCCGAGCTGCGGGTCGTCGAGGGCGTCGCGCACGGCGGGCTCCGCAGGGAGCCCGGCGAGGGCGAGCGCCTGCTGGCAGTGGAGGCGGCGCAGCGGCGCGCCCGGGTCGTCGCCGCGCGCCGCGGCGAGGAGTTCGCGGGCGGCGTCGGCGGGCGCGCGCCGGGCGAGCCACTGCTCGGTCTCGGCGCGGGCGGAGATCTCGGGGTAGCGGGCGAGCCCGTCGAGCAGGACCTCCGCGCCCTTGTCCGCGAGGTCGCCGACCGCGGGCACGTCGACTCCGGCGTCCCGCAGCCGGGATCTGATGCCGTAGAGCCCGAGTGGGGTGAGCCGGACCAGGCCGTACCGGGTGACGTCGTCCTCGTCGACGAGGGGGCCGGCGCCGTCCTCGGCCATCAACGCCTCGTCCACGGGCCGGTATTCGACGAGCCCGACGGACTCCAGCAGCAGGAACTGGTCGTCGAGGCGCATCATCGCCTCGGAGACCTGCTCCAGGACGTCGTCGGTGGGTTCGCCCATGTCCTCGGGGACGATCATCGACGCGGCGAGCACCGGCAGCGGGACGGACTCCTCGCCGGCGACGTCCTCGGCGACGGTCAGCAGGTAGAGGTTGCCGAGCACGCCGTCGAGGAAGGCGGCCTCCGCCTCGGGGTCCCAGTCGAGTGCGTCGACGTCGATCTCGCCGTCGTCGCCGATGACGTCGGTGATGTCGTCGAGCATGGGCGCGATGGCGTCGGCGAAGGCGACGTCCAGGGCGTCCAGCCACAGGCCGAGCACGTCCTGCGGCGAACCGCCGGTGACGCGGGCGAGGTTGACGCCCGCGACGACGCCGCCCCCCTCGGACCCGGCGTCCTCGATGTCCACGAGTCCGGTGTCGACGGCGACGCGCCACGCCTCGCTCGCGCAGGCGGGGCCGTCGTCGTCCCCGCCGAGACCGAGGGCCTCCGCCGCCGCCTGCAGTTGCTCGTCGACGAGTTCGCCGCCGACGCCGACCCTCGTCCGCGAGTCCGCCCAGCGGGCGAGCCGGACGGCACGGGCCAGCAGCGGGGTGGCCAGCGCGGCCCGCGCCAGTTCCGCGTCCGAGTGCAGCCGTACCGGTGGGAGGGTGGGGCGGTCTTCGGGCATCTGGTGGGTCTCCTCCGCGGCGTACCGGCTCCGGGCGGCCTTGTGGGTGACTGGACGGGGCCCCAGCGTAGACGTAATTCGTGCCGCTTCGCCGCGCCTGCCCGGTACGGCCGCACGGCCTGCGGCGCGCCCCGCGGGTTCACCGGGGCTTCCACCGCGGTACACCCTTCGGCTCTTGACAAGTGCCCTGCGCAGCCAAGAGATTGACGCGCGTAGAACCTGTCGGCCTCTCGACCGGGCCCACAACCCCTCGTCCCTTACCTCCGGAGTACCTTGATGCCTTCCTCCGTCGTACCGAGAACCACCGCCGTAGCCGCCGTCGTCGCCGCCGCGCTGGCCGCGGGACTGCTCGCCGGCTCCGCGAGCGCCTCCGCGGCGGACTCCGCCGGCGGCACCGCGGCCGAGGCCGCCGCCCAGGTGCGGATCCACGACATCCAGGGCAGCACCCGTATATCCCCGCTGGTGGGCCGTCAGGTCGCCGATGTGCCGGGCGTTGTCACGGGCGTGCGGACCTACGGCTCCCGCGGTTTCTGGTTCCAGGACACCGAGGCCGACGGCGACCCGGCCACCAGTGAGGGCGTCTTCGTCTACACCGGCTCGGCGCCGGCCGTCGCGGTCGGCGACCGGGTCACCGTCTCCGGCACGGTCACGGAGTACGTCCCCGGCGGCACGTCCTCCGGCAACCAGTCGCTGACGGAGATCACGCGGGCGACGGTCACCGTCGTCTCGTCCGGCAACGAGGTGCCCGAGCCGGTCACCGTCTCCGCCTGGTCGGTGCCCTCTGCGTACGCCCCGGAGGGCGACCCGGCGGCGGGCGGCAGCATCAACGGCCTCCCGCTGAACCCGCGCGCGTACGCCCTGGACTACTACGAGTCGCTCGAGGGCACCAACGTCCGCGTCGGCACCTCGCGGGTGGTCGGCGCCACCGACCCGTACGCGGCCCTGTGGGTGACGGTCAAGCCGTGGGAGAACGACAACCGGCGCGGCGGCACGGTCTACGGCTCGTACGAGTCGCAGAACACCGGCCGGCTGAAGATCGAGTCGCTGGTCCCGCTCGCGCAGCAGCCCTTCCCGAAGGCGAACGTCGGTGACGTGCTCACGGGCGTCACCGAGGGCCCGATGGACTTCAACCAGTACGGCGGCTACACGATCACGGCCCGCAGCCTCGGCACGGTCCTCGACCGCGGCCTGGAGCGCGAGCGGACCCGCCCGCAGCGGGACGGCGAACTGGCCGTGGCCACGTACAACGTGGAGAACCTGGACCCGTCCGACCCGCAGGCGAAGTTCGATGCGCTGGCGAAGGGCGTCGTCGAGAACCTGGCCTCGCCCGACATCCTGGCCCTGGAGGAGATCCAGGACGACACCGGCGCCAAGAACGACGGCACCGTGTCGGCCGAGGGGACGCTGAAGAAGTTCGCGGACGCGATCGTCGCGGCGGGCGGCCCTGCGTACGAGTGGCGCGGCATCGACCCGCAGAACAACCAGGACGGCGGCCAGCCCGGCGGCAACATCCGCCAGGTGTTCCTCTTCAACCCGGAGCGGGTCTCCTTCACCGACCGCGCGGGCGGCGACGCGACGACGGCGACCGGTGTCGTGCGGGAGGGGCGCGGGGCCGCCCTGTCCCTGTCCCCGGGCCGTATCGACCCGGCGAGCGGCGCCTGGGAGGACAGCCGCAAGCCGCTGGCCGGTGAGTTCACCTTCCGCGGCCGTACGGTCTTCGTGATCGCGAACCACTTCGGTTCGAAGGGCGGCGACGAGTCGCTGCTCTCGCACCACCAGCCGCCGAACCGTTCCTCCGAGGTGCAGCGTCTCGAGCAGGCGCAGGTGGTGAACGCGTTCGTCAAGGACCTCCTGGCGGTCGACCGCAAGGCCGACGTGCTGGTGCTGGGTGACATCAACGACTTCGAGTTCTCGCGGACGACGCAGGCGCTCACGGACGGCGGCGTCCTCCACGCGGCCATCAAGTCCCTGCCGCGGTCGGAGCGTTACTCGTACGTCTACCAGGGCAACAGCCAGGTGCTGGACCAGATCCTCACCAGCCCGTCGATCCGCCGCTTCAGCTACGACAGCGTGCACATCAACGCGGAGTTCGCGGACCAGAACAGCGACCACGACCCCCAGGTGCTGCGCTTCCGCCCGTAGTCCGGTCAGCGTGGGCGCGGGGCCCTCAGTGCAGCAGGTCCCGCGCCCACGCGGTGACGTCCAGTTCCCCGGACGTGCCGATGTCCAGCCGGAACGGCAGGGTCTGCGGGGACTCCCCCTCCTTGGGTGTGACCACCAGATAGGCGCCTTCGGTCACGGCGTCGAAGGACGTCACCCGGTTGTTCCAGTTGAGGACCGACTTCACGCTCTCCCCCGGCGCGAGGGTCAGCGGCTTCGGCCCCTGGTCACGCCCTGCGTCGGTGTACGGGTGGTCGTGGGTGATGGTCAGCCGCAGCGGATCGCGGTCCTTGTCCAGGGCGGCGATGCCGGGGTAGCCGTCGACCCGGTAGGGCTCGGCGCCGCAGTTCACCAGCTCGACCACGACGGCCCGCCGCCCCATGGCCGCGTCCACCACGCCGGTGCTCACGGCGGCTCCGGAGTCCGGGCACGCGGTGGGCGTGGCCGCCGTCGGCCCCGGTGCCGGTTCCGCCGACGGCTCGCCGTACCGGGCGAAGCCCGACGGGTCCAGTTCCTCGGGCTGCACCCCGTACTCACGGCCCTTCGCCGCGGCCCCCTCGGCTCCGCCGCTGCCGTCGCTGCCGTCGCTGCCGCAGCCGCTCAGCGCCCCGGCCGCCATCAGTACGGCCACCGCCGCAGCCGCCGTCCGCCGTATCGTTCCCGCCATGCCGGTCCCTCCCGGTCGCCCCGTCCCCGCACCGATCATGCCAGTCCGGCAGATCCGTCAGCGCTGCTTCATAAACGGATGAAGCAGATGTAACTGGAGCTGAACCCTGCGGGCGTTCACACTGCGAACATGACCTCCTCTCCTCCCTTCGGCCGCGCCCTGTGCGCCATGGTCACGCCCTTCGCCGGTGACGGTTCCCTCGATCTCGGCGGCGCCCAGGAGCTCGCGACGCGTCTCGTCGACGGCGGCTGCGACGGTCTGGTGCTCTCCGGTACCACCGGCGAGTCGCCGACCACCTCGGACGAGGAGAAGGCCGCGCTCGTACGGGCGGTGGCGCGGGCGGTCGGCGGCAGAGCCTCCGTCGTCGCGGGCGTCGGCACCCCGGACACCCGGCACACGGTCGAGCTGGCGCGGGCCGCGGAAGCGGCGGGGGCGGACGGCGTGCTGGTGGTCACCCCGTACTACAGCCGGCCCCCGCAGGCCGCCGTCGAGGCGCACTTCCGCAAGGTGGCCGACTCGGTCGGCGTCCCGCTGATGCTGTACGACATCCCGGGCCGCACCGGCACCCGCGTCGAGCCGGAGACGATGCTGCGGCTCTCGGAGCATCCGCGCATCGTCGCCGTGAAGGACTGCGCGTACGACCTGCTGGGCAGCTCGAAGGTCATCGCACGCAGCCCGCTGGCCTACTACTCGGGCTGCGAGGAGCTGAACCTGCCGCTGTACGCGGTGGGCGGCGCGGGCTTCGTGTCGACCGTGGCCAATGTCGCGGGCCCGCAGCTGCGGGCGGCACTGGACGCGTACGACGCGGGCGACAACGCCCGCGCGACGGCACTGAACCAGCGGACCCTGACGCTCGCCGAGCTGATGATGGCGTCCGGTCTGCCGGGGACGGTGACCGCGAAGGCGCTGCTCGCGGCGCTGGGCCTGCCGGCCGGGCCGGTGCGCGAACCGCTGCAGCCCGCCGGCCGCGTGGCGACCGACGGGCTGCTGCGCGCGTACACCGAGCTGACCGGCGGCCGGCCCGGCGAGCCGCCTCAGTCGTGCACGTAGGTGCTGCCGAGGATCGCGGCGTGCTCCAGGACGTCCTCGAGCGGGTCGTCGATCTGCCCGGTCGAGATCAGCGTGACGCGATGCCCGTTGTGCGCGTCGGCGTGCGTCTCGTCGGCGTGCGCGGCGCCGTGCGACATCCCCGCCGCGAACAGCGCGCACAGACCGAGAGCGGTCAGCCTGGTCCTCATGTCGGTTCCTCCCCTTGGTGTGACCCTGCGTCCGGCCTGCTTATCGCCCTGACCCGGGCGGGGGTTACGCAGAGTCACACGAAGGAGCGGGAGCCGCGGCTCAGTTGTGGCTGTGCAGTACGTCGTTGAGGCCGCCCCACACCGCGTTGTTCGGACGGGCCTCGACCGTGCCGGTGACCGAGTTGCGGCGGAAGAGGATGTTGCTCGCGCCGGACAGCTCGCGGGCCTTGACGATCTGGCCGTCGGGCATCGTGACCCGGGTGCCCGCCGTGACGTACAGGCCTGCCTCGACGACGCACTCGTCGCCGAGCGCGATGCCGACGCCCGCCTCCGCGCCGACCAGGCAGCGCTCGCCGATCGCGATGATCACGTTGCCGCCGCCGGAGAGGGTGCCCATGGTGGAGGCGCCGCCGCCGATGTCGGAGCCGTCGCCGACGACGACGCCGGCGGAGATGCGGCCCTCGACCATCGACGTGCCGAGCGTGCCGGCGTTGAAGTTGACGAAGCCCTCGTGCATGACGGTGGTGCCCTCGGCGAGGTGCGCGCCGAGCCGGACGCGGTCGGCGTCGGCGATGCGCACGCCCTTGGGCGCGACGTAGTCGGTCATCCGCGGGAACTTGTCGATCGAGGTGACCTGGAGGTGCAGGCCCTCGGCGCGGGCGTTCAGCCGCACGGTCTCGACCTGGTCGACGGCGACGGGGCCGAGGCTGGTCCAGGCGACGTTGGCGAGCAGGCCGAAGACGCCTTCGAGGCTCTGACCGTGCGGCTTCACGAGCCGGTGGGAGAGCAGGTGCAGACGCAGATAGGCGTCGTGGGCGTCCAGCGGCTTGTCGTCGAGCGAGGCGATCACGGTGCGCACGGCGACGACCTCGACACCGCGGCGCGCGTCGGGTCCGACGGCCTTCGCGGCGGCCGCGCCGAGGAGCTCGGCGGCCCGCTCCGGGGTCAGCCGCTCGGTGCCGGCCGGACCGGGCTCTGCGGCGAGCTCGGGCGCGGGGAACCAGGTGTCGAGAACGACGCCGTCCTCGGTGACGGTGGCGAGTCCGGCGGCGACGGCGCCGGTGGTACGGGGTGCGGAAGACGTGTCGGTCATGACAGGAAACCTAACCGGCGAGGCGGCACCCGGGCCAACCGGTCTCAGGTGCCGGGCGCTACGGTGTGCCGTCCGGACAGCACCGGATCACGCACACCGCCACTCGGGGGACCTCGATGACCTACGGAGACATACCGCCGCACGCCGGCGCGCCGGGTCCGTACCCGGGCCCGCCGCCCGGCTGGGGCGGCTGGATGCCGCCGCCTCCCAGGCCGGGGGTGATACCGCTCGCGCCGCTCCGCTTCGGCGACATCCTGGGCGGGGCGTTCGCGACGATCGGCCGCCACTGGAAGCAGTTGCTCGGCATGGCCCTCGCCGCGTACGGCATGGCGCTCGTGGTCGTCGCCGCGGTCATCGGCATCGCGTATCTGACGCTCTTCGACCGGCTCGAGCGGATGGTGGACTCCGACAGCGCACCCGGCTGGGACGACGTCTGGCCCCTGATCGTCGGCTTCGGCGCGGTGTATCTCGTCGGCCTGTTCGTGATGCTGGTCGCCAATGCCCTGATCTACGCGAGCTGCCCGGCCGTCCTCCAGGACGCGGTCCTCGGCCGCCCGTCCACCTTCGGCACCGTCTGGCGCCGCAGCGTGCGGCGGGTGTGGTCGGTGCTCGGCACCGTCCTTCTCACGGCCCTGATCGTGGCGGTCCCCGCCGTGATGATGGCCATGGCCTTCTTCTCGATGTTCCTCTCGATCATGACGATCACCCTGAACGAGGGCGGCGCCGGCTACGGGTGGCTGGCCCTGATCGGCGTACTCGGGATGCTGGCCACCGCCCCGGTGGCCGTCTGGCTCTGGGTCAGGTTCAGCCTCGCCCCGGCCGCGGCCGTCTTCGAGGGGCAGGGCACGATCGCGGCGATGAAGCGTTCCTCGCGGCTGGTGGAGGGCGCATGGTGGCGGATCTTCGGCATCTCGCTGCTGGCCACGCTCATGGCCGCCCTGGCGGGCTTCCTCATCAGGCTGCCGTTCTCGTTCGCCAACATGTTCGCGCCGGGCCTCACACAGGACGTGTCCAGCAGCGGGGCCGCCCTCACGGCCGTGATCGTCGTGCTGGTCTTCGGCCTGCTCAGCTCGCTGATCGGCCAGATCCTCACGGCCGCCTTCCCGCAGCTGGTGGTGACCCTTCTCTACGTCGACCAGCGCATCCGCAAGGAGAACCTGGCCCCGGCACTCGCCGAGGCCGCCGCACAGCCGCCTGCCGCGACCGCCTAGTCCAGCAGCGTCTTCTTCGGCCGCAGCACGCAGAACTCGTTGCCCTCGGGGTCGGCGAGGACGACCCAGGTCGCGTCCTCGTCCTGCCCGACCTCGATCCTGCGGGCGCCCAGGCCGATGATCCGGTCCACCTCGGTGTCCCGGTCGTCGGGGCTCAGGTCGAGGTGGAGCCGGTTCTTGACGGTCTTGTCCTCGGGCACGGTGAGGAACACGATGCCCGGCAGCGCGCTCGCCCCGGCACCGATGACGATTTCCTCGGGATCCTCGTAGAGGATCTTCCAGTCGAGGACCTCCGCCCAGAACCGGGCGAGCTTCGGGGCGTCGTGACAGTCGATCGCGATCTGGTACAGAGAAACGGCCATGCCCGCCAGTGTGCACTGGCAGGCATGGCCGTTTCACGTTCCCGGCGACGGGGCCGGACTCAGCGGGCCTGGCTCAGACGTTGAAGCCCAGCGCGCGGAGCTGCTCGCGGCCGTCGTCCGTGATCTTGTCCGGGCCCCACGGCGGCATCCAGACCCAGTTGATCTTCAACTCGTTGACGATGCCGTCGGTCGCGGACCTCGCCTGGTCCTCGATCACGTCGGTCAGCGGGCAGGCCGCGGACGTCAGCGTCATGTCCAGCGTCGCGACGTTGGAGTCGTCGATGTGGATGCCGTAGATGAGGCCGAGGTTGACCACGTCGATGCCCAGCTCGGGGTCCACGACGTCGTACAGCGCCTCGCGGACCTCCTCCTCGGACGCCGGCTTCGTGGCAACGGTCTCGTTCTCGCTCATGCGGTCTTCCTCTCCGTGACGTCGCCCATCGCCTGGGCCGTCGCGTCCTTCCACGCCATCCAGCTGAGCAGCGCGCACTTCACACGGGCGGGGTACTTGGAGACGCCGGCGAACGCGACCGCGTCCTCCAGCACCTCCTCCATCGCGTCGTCCGGCTCGAGCTGGCCCTTGGACTGCATCAGCTCCAGGAACGTGCTCTGGATCTTCTGAGCCTCGGCGAGCTCCTTGCCGACCAGCAGGTCGTTCAGCACGGACGCGCTGGCCTGGCTGATGGAGCAGCCCTGGCCCTCGTAGGACACGTCTTCGATGCGCGATCCGTCGTACTTCACCCGGAGCGTGATCTCGTCGCCGCACGTCGGGTTGACGTGGTGCACCTCGGCGTCGCCGTCCCGCAAGCCCCGACCGTGCGGGTGCTTGTAGTGATCCAGGATGACGTCCTGGTACATCGAATCCAGCTTCACATCGTCCCCTAGCCGAAGAAGTTCCGGACGTGCTCCAGGCCGTCGACCAGAGCATCGACCTCTGCCGGCGTGGAGTACAGATAGAACGACGCTCGCGTGGTCGCAGGAATTCCGTACCGCAGGCAGACCGGGCGCGCGCAGTGGTGACCCACGCGGACCGCGATGCCCTGCTCGTCCAGGACCTGGCCCACGTCGTGGGGATGGATGTCGCCGAGCGTGAAGGAGATCGCCGCACCGCGGTCCTCGGCCGTCGTGGGGCCGATGATCCGCAGGTCCGGGACCTCCAGCAGCCGCTTCACCGCGTACTCGGTGAGCGCGTGCTCATGCTGGGCGATCTTGTCCATGCCGATCGAGGAGAGGTAGTCCACGGCCGCGCCGAGGCCGACGGCCTGCGCGATCGGGGGCGTACCGGCCTCGAACTTGTGCGGCGCGGGAGCGTACGTCGACGAGTGCATCGACACGGTCTCGATCATCTCGCCGCCGCCGAGGAACGGCGGCAGGTCCTCGAGGAGCTCCTGCCGGCCCCACAGCACGCCGATGCCGGTCGGGCCGCACATCTTGTGGCCGGTGAAGGCCACGAAGTCGGCCTGCAGCGCCTGCACGTCCAGCACCATGTGCGGCGCGGCCTGCGAGGCGTCGATCAGCACCAGCGCGCCGACGTCCTGGGCACGCCGGACGATCGCCTCGACCGGGTTGATGGTGCCCATGATGTTGGAGACCAGCGTGAACGAGACGATCTTCGTCTTCTCGTTGATGATCTCGTCGATGTTCGACAGGTCGAGCCTGCCGTCGTCGGTGAGGCCGAACCACTTCAGCTTCGCGCCGGTGCGCTGCGACAGCAGCTGCCACGGAACGATGTTGGAGTGGTGCTCCATCTCCGTGATGACGACCTCGGTGTCGCTGTCCACCCGGTAGGGCTCGTCGGCCCAGCCGAGCATGTTGGCGACCAGGTTGAGCGACTCCGAGGCGTTCTTGGTGAAGATCACCTCGTTGCGGCTCGGCGCGTTGATGAACGCCGCGACCTTGTCCCGGGCGCCCTCGTACAGCGCCGTGGCCTCCTCGGCGAGCACGTGCACGCCGCGGTGGACGTTGGCGTTGTGCTGCTCGTAGTACTCGCTGAGTACGTCGATCACCTGGCGCGGCGTCTGGGAGGTCGCCGCGTTGTCGAGGTAGACGAGCTTCTTGCCGTCGTGGAGCACCCGATCGAGGATCGGGAAGTCCTTACGGATCGCCTCTGTGTCCAGGAGGCCCGGCAGTGTGATCACGCGGTGACGCCTCCCTTGGTGTATGCCTCGTAGCCCTCGTTCTCCAGCTTGTCGGCGAGCTCGGGGCCGCCCGACTCGACGATCCGGCCGTTCGAGAAGACGTGCACGTGGTCCGGCTTGATGTAGCGGAGGATGCGCGTGTAGTGCGTGATCAGCAGCGTGCCGACCTCGCCGCTCTCGCGGACGCGGTTGACGCCCTCGGAGACGATCCGCAGCGCGTCGACGTCCAGGCCGGAGTCGGTCTCGTCGAGGACCGCGATCTTCGGCTTGAGCAGCTCGAGCTGGAGGATCTCGTGGCGCTTCTTCTCACCGCCGGAGAAGCCCTCGTTGACGTTGCGCTCGGCGAAGGCCGGGTCCATGTTGAGGCGCTCCATGGCCTCCTTGACCTCCTTCACCCAGGTACGCAGCTTGGGGGCCTCGCCGCGGATGGCGGTGGCGGAGGTGCGCAGGAAGTTGGAGACCGATACGCCGGGGATCTCGACCGGGTACTGCATGGCGAGGAAGAGGCCGGCGCGGGCGCGCTCGTCGACGCTCATCTCCAGGACGTCCTCGCCGTCCAGGGTGACGGTGCCGCTGGTGATCGTGTACTTGGGGTGGCCGGCCAGCGAGTAGGCGAGGGTCGACTTGCCGGAGCCGTTGGGGCCCATGATGGCGTGGGTCTCGCCCTGCTTCACGGTCAGGTCGACGCCCTTGAGGATCTCCTTCGTGGCGTTGTCGGCCTCGACGGAAACGTGCAGGTCGCGGATTTCAAGCGTTGCCATGGGTGACTCAGGACTCCTGGGTGACGGAGACGAGCACATCGTCCCCTTCGATCTTGACGGGGTATACGGGGACGGGGCGCGTCGCGGGAAGGCCGGACGGCTTGCCGGTGCGGAGGTCGAAGGCACTGCCGTGGAGCCAGCACTCGATCTGGCAGTCCTCCACCTCGCCCTCGGACAGCGAGACGTTCGCGTGCGAGCAGATGTCGTAAATGGCGAACACCTCGCCCTCTGTCCGCACGACGGACACCGGCGTGCCGTCGAGTTCCACCCGCTTGGGGGTGTCCTCCTCCAGCTCGCTCAGCGCACAGGCTTTGACGAAGGCCATCAGGCTGACGCCTCCATGACCGACGCCTCCAGCTCTGCGTCGATCTTGGCGAGCAGGCGCTCCTCGACGTCCGGCAGACCGATCTGCTGGACGAGCTCGGCGAAGAAGCCGCGGACGACCAGGCGGCGGGCCTCGGACTCCGGGATGCCGCGGGCCATCAGGTAGAACAGCTGCTCGTCGTCGAAGCGGCCGGTGGCCGAGGCGTGACCGGCGCCGGCGATCTCGCCGGTCTCGATCTCGAGGTTCGGCACCGAGTCGACGCGCGCGCCGTCCGTGAGGACCAGGTTGCGGTTCATCTCGTAGGTGTCGGTGCCCTCCGCCACGGCGCGGATGAGCACGTCGCCGATCCACACCGCGTGTGCGTCGTCGCCCTGCAGGGCGCCCTTGTACACGGCGTGGGACTTGCAGTGCGGGGTGTTGTGGTCGACGAGGAGGCGGTGCTCCTGGTGCTGGCCCTTGTCGGTGAAGTACAGGCCCAGCAGCTCGGCCTCACCGCCGGGGCCGGCGTAGGCGACCCGCGGGTGGAGCCGTACGAGGTCGCCGCCGAAGGTGACCACGACCGACTTGAAGGAGGCGTCCCGGCCGACGAGCGCGTTGTGCTGGGCGACGTGCACCGCCTTGTCGTCCCAGTCCTGGACGGAGACGACGGTCAGCTTGGCGCCGTCGCCGAGGACGTAGTCGACGTTGGCGGCCAGCACGGCGTCGCCGGTGTGGTCGATGACCACGAGCGCCTCCGCGAAGGCGCCGAGCTCGATCACCTGGTGGCCGAAGGCGGTGCCGCCCTCGCCGTGCACCGCGATGCGGATCGGCTCGGTGAGCACGGTCTCCTTCGGCACGCTCACCACGGTGGCCTGCTCGAAGGCGGAGTACGCCTGGGCGGCGACCCGGTCCACCGGGGTGCCGGCCCGGCCGACGCGCGCGTCGTCGCGGCCGACGGTCTCGACCGTGACGCCGTCGGGGGCGTCGATCGCGACCTTGAGGGCGTTGCCGGTGGCGACGGCGGTGCCGTCGTGCAGGCCGGCCAGGCGCTCCAGCGGAGTGAAGCGCCACTCCTCCTCGCGGCCGTGCGGGACCGGGAAGTCCGCCACGTCGAACGACGGGGGCGCACTCATGCGGGTGGCGACGGTCGACTCGGCGGCCACCGCGATCGAGCCGGCGGTGGTGGAGCCCACCGGGATGTTCTGAGCCTCAGCCATGGCTGTCGTCTTGCTCTCTTCCTACGTCAGAAGTCAGTCGCTGCTTGCGGTCCCGGAGGGCGTCAGCCCACCGAGCCCTCCATCTGCAGCTCGATCAGCCGGTTGAGCTCCAGCGCGTACTCCATGGGGAGTTCCTTGGCGATCGGCTCGACGAAGCCGCGCACGATCATGGCCATCGCCTCGAACTCGGTCAGACCGCGGCTCATCAGGTAGAAGAGCTGGTCCTCGGAGACCTTGGAGACGGTCGCCTCGTGACCCATGGAGACGTCGTCCTCGCGGACGTCGACGTACGGGTAGGTGTCCGACCGCGAGATCGTGTCGACCAGCAGAGCGTCGCAGAGCACGTTGGACTTCGCACCCGGCGCGCCCTCGCCGATCTCGATCAGACCACGGTAGGAGGTACGGCCGCCGCCTCGCGCCACCGACTTGGAGACGATGTTGGACGAGGTGTTCGGGGCCATGTGGACCATCTTGGCTCCGGCGTCCTGGTGCTGGCCCTCGCCCGCGAAGGCGATGGACAGGGTCTCGCCCTTGGCGTGCTCGCCCATCAGGTAGACCGCCGGGTACTTCATGGTCACCTTGGAGCCGATGTTGCCGTCGACCCACTCCATGGTCGCGCCCTCGTACGCCACGGCGCGCTTGGTGACCAGGTTGTAGACGTTGTTCGACCAGTTCTGGATGGTCGTGTAGCGGCAGCGGCCGCCCTTCTTGACGATGATCTCCACCACGGCGCTGTGCAGCGAGTCCGAGGAGTAGATCGGCGCGGTGCAGCCCTCGACGTAGTGGACGTAGGCGTCCTCGTCGACGATGATCAGCGTCCGCTCGAACTGACCCATGTTCTCCGTGTTGATACGGAAGTAGGCCTGGAGCGGGATGTCCACGTGGACGCCCTTGGGGACGTAGATGAACGACCCGCCGGACCACACGGCGGTGTTCAGCGACGCGAACTTGTTGTCGCCGACCGGGATGACGGTGCCGAAGTACTCCTGGAAGAGCTCCGGGTGCTCCTTCAGCGCGGTGTCGGTGTCGAGGAAGATGACGCCCTGCTCCTCCAGGTCCTCGCGGATCTGGTGGTAGACGACCTCCGACTCGTACTGCGCGGCGACACCGGCGACCAGGCGCTGCTTCTCCGCCTCCGGGATGCCGAGCTTGTCGTAGGTGTTCTTGATGTCCTCGGGCAGGTCCTCCCACGAGGCGGCCTGCGCCTCGGTGGAGCGCACGAAGTACTTGATGTTGTCGAAGTCGATGCCGGAGAGGTCGGAGCCCCAGCTCGGCATGGGCTTCTTGCCGAAGAGGCGCAGGCCCTTCAGCCGCAGCTTCAGCATCCACTCCGGCTCGTTCTTCTTCGAGGAGATGTCGCGGACGACGTCCTCGTTGAGACCGCGCTTCGCGGCTGCGCCGGCCGCGTCGGAGTCGGCCCAGCCGAATTCGTACTTACCCAGGCCCTCGAGTTCGGGGTGGGCAGTCTCCGTGGGGAGAGTCATGCGGGGTTCCTCCCGGCCGTACTTGCAGAAGCTGTCTGTGTGGTGCTGGTGGTCTGTGTGGTGCTGGTGGTCTGTGTGGTGCTGTCCTGCGGCGCGGTGCCCGGCGGCGAGGTGCCGCCCTGGGACGCGCGCGGGATGAACGTCGTACAGACGCCGTCGCCGTGGGCGATGGTGGCGAGCCGCTGGACGTGCGTCCCGAGGAGCTTCGAGAAGAACTCGGTCTCGGCCTCGCAGAGCTGCGGGTACTTCTCGGCCGCGTGGGCGACCGGGCAGTGGTGCTGGCAGAGCTGTTCGCCGACCGGTGCGCTGCGAGCCGTAGCAGCGTACCCGTCGGCGCTGAGCGCCTTGGCCAGAGCTTCGGTGCGGGCCTCCGGCGCCACGGCCTCGACGGCCGCGCGGTACGCCTCCGCCTGCGCCTCGAAACGGTCCCGGGCGAACGCGGCGACCGCCGCCTCTCCCGCTGCCCCTCCTCCGGCGGACCGCTCGATCCAGCGCAGGGCGTCGACGGCCAGGGTGTCGTACGACTGGTCGAAGGCGTCCCGGCCGCAGTCGGTCAGCGCGAACACCTTGGCGGGGCGGCCGCGGGTCCGGGCGCCGTAGACGCGCTGCTCGCGCGGCTCCACGACGTTCTCGGAGACCAGGGAGTCGAGGTGGCGGCGGACCGCTGCCTGCGTGAGTCCCAGGCGGCCCGCGAGGTCGGCCACGGTGGACGGACCGTGGTCCAGGATGGACCGCGCGACACGGTTGCGCGTGGAGCGCTCACCGGTCGCGAGTTCCTCCTGAGGAGCCTCGCCAACGTTTTTCACAACGCCATTGTTGCGTAATTCCTCAGAGACTGACAAGCGGCGTCCGGATCACCGCGCGGTGCCGTGCATCACTTAGGCAAACCTAAGCTGACCTGCGGAAATGATCACCCGGGGTGCGACAGCCCCGGTCAGGCACGCGCCGGCGCGCTTTTGCCCGCGCCGACCGCCCGGGGAACCCGCGGGCCGTGCGCCCCCGTCACCCGCCTAGACTTCCCGGCATGTTGAGCGAGCCTGCCGTCCGGATCCGGGGCCTGGTCAAGCGGTACGGGCCCAAGACGGCCGTGGACGGCCTCGACCTCGACGTCGCCACCGGTTCCGTGACCGCCGTCCTGGGGCCCAACGGCGCCGGCAAGACCACCACCATCGAGACCTGCGAGGGCTACCGCCGCGCCGACGCCGGCACCGTACGGGTCCTCGGACTGGACCCCGTCGCCGACGCCGCCCGCCTGCGGCCCCGGATCGGCGTGATGCTCCAGTCGGGCGGCGTCTACTCCGGCGCCAGGGCCGACGAGATGCTCCGCCACATGGCCAAGCTGCACGCCGAACCTCTCGACGTCGACGCCCTGATCGAGCGCCTCGGCCTCGGCAGCTGCGGGCGCACGGCCTACCGCCGCCTCTCCGGCGGCCAGCAGCAGCGGCTCGCACTGGCCATGGCCGTCGTCGGCCGCCCCGAGCTGGTCTTCCTGGACGAGCCGACGGCCGGCCTCGACCCGCAGGCCCGCCGCGCCACCTGGGACCTCGTACGGGAGCTGCGCGCCGACGGCGTCACGACCGTGCTGACCACGCACTTCATGGACGAGGCCGAGGAGCTCTCCGACGACGTCGCCATCGTCGACGGCGGCCGGGTCATCGCCCGGGGCAGCACCGAGGAGCTGTGCCGCGGCGGCGCGGAGAACACCCTGCGCTTCACCGGACGCCCCGGCCTCGACCTCGGCTCCCTGCTCAAGGCCCTCCCCGACGGATCGGCGGCCGCCGAGCTGACGCCGGGCGAGTACCGGATCACCGGCGAGGTCGACCCCCAGCTGCTGGCGACCGTCACCTCCTGGTGCGCCCAGCACGGCGTCCTGCCGCACGGCATCTCGGTCGAGCGGCACACGCTCGAAGACGTCTTCCTCGAACTGACCGGCAAGGAGCTGCGCGCATGAGCGCCGGTACGTACACGCCGAAACCCGGCGCCGCGCCGCTGACCCGCATGATCGCCGCGCAGGCCGCCTTCGAGACGAAGATGCTGCTGCGCAACGGCGAACAGCTGCTGCTCACGGTGATCATCCCGTCGCTGCTGCTGGTGCTGTTCTCCACCGTCGACGTCGTCGCTGTGCCGACCGAGACGAGTGAGGGAGCGGGCGAGGCGGTCGACTTCCTCGCCCCCGGCGTCCTCGCGCTCGCCGTCATGTCCACCGCCTTCACCGGCCAGGCCATCGCGACCGGCTTCGAGCGGCGCTACGGCGTCCTCAAGCGGCTCGGGGCCTCGCCGATTCCCCGCTGGGCCCTGATGGCCGCCAAGACGCTCTCCGTCCTGGTGACCGAGATCCTCCAGGTCGTCCTGCTGACCGTGATCGCGTTCGCGCTCGGCTGGTCGCCGCACGGCAGCCCGCTCTCCGTCGTGCTGCTGCTCGTCCTCGGCACCATGGCCTTCTCCGGGCTCGGCCTGCTGATGGCCGGCACACTCAGGGCGGAGGCGACGCTGGCCGCCGCCAACCTCGTCTTCCTGCTGCTCCTCGTCGGCGGCGGGGTGATCGTGCCGCTGGACAGGTTCCCCGACGGCGTCGCCTCCGCGCTGGGACTGCTGCCCATCTCGGCGCTCTCCGACGGGCTGCGGGACGTGCTCCAGCACGGCGGCGGCATGCCGTGGGGCAATCTGGGCATCCTCGCCCTCTGGGCGGTGCTCGGACTGGGCGCGGCCGCCCGGACCTTCCGCTGGGAGTGAGCCGCGCGCCAGGATGACCCTGCCGAGACCCGCACGGTGGGAGGGGCCTGGATGAAGCGCGCTGCCGCACTGCGACTGGACGCGGAGTGGGGGAAGGTCAGAGCCGGCCGGCCCTCGGCCTCCCCCGCGGAACGTGAGCGGATGCTGACCGACCTGATCTCCGCCCTCGCCCCGCACGCCGTGCGGGACCTCTCCCTCGCCGCCCGGCTGAGCCTGCGCTACGCGGATCTCGCCCGGCACCACTTCGACACCGGCAGCCGCACCGACGCGCTCCTCGCCGTCGACCAGGCCGTCCGCCACGGCGCCGGGCCCGCGGAGCACGACGCCGAGCACGCCCGCTGGTACGCCAGGGCCCTGCTCAGCCAGGCCGTCTACCTCGCCGAGCCGCTCAGCGACGAGCTGGGCCTGCCCCGCTACCCGTTCCATCCGCCCGGCGAGCAGCCGAGCGCGGAGGACCGGCTCGCGGGGCTGGCCGCCGTGGAGGCCACCCACCGGGCGATCGCCGTCTGGGAGCGGCTCGACCCGTCGGACCCGCGCAACCGCGAGGGCGTCGCCCAGGCCTACGTGTTCCTCGGCGACCGGCTGGAGGAACTCGGCAGGCCGGTCGACGCGGCGGAGTGGGCCGTACGCGCGCAGCGCGGCTTCCACGCCGTCTGGCAGGCGCCCGACCCCGCAGAGCGCGCCCACGCCGCCGTCCTCGGCCACCTCCGCGATCAGCTGGAGCGCAGGCTGCGGCGCTGCCCGTTCGAGGGCGGCCTCACCCAGCTGCACAAGCGCGGGCTGCTCCCGGAGCGGCTCGTGCCGCTCGCCGTCGTGGCGGCACGGATCGAGGGCGTGGACCCGCGGACCATCGCCGAGGGACTCGGCCTCGACCGGGCGGAGGTGGGCCGGATGCTGCGCGCCCGGTCCTGGCGGGCGGTGTGGCGGTTCGACCTGCGCACGGCCGACGGCTCGTGGGCGCCGCTGGCGCACCCGTGGCGCGGCATGGACGCGGTCACCGACTGCACGGCGGAGGAGGTGGCCGCCGACCTGGTCGACGCCTTCCGCACGTCGCCGGACGCGCCGCCGGCGCCGTGGCGTTTCGCGCTGTGGTGGGACGAGGAGGAACACCTGGACGGGTCCCGCGTCCGCATGACGTCCCAGGCGTTCGAGGAGCCGGCCGCCGACCCCTCGTGAAACCGTGCACAAGCCCCCGCTTACGATAGTGGCCGTGCAGACCCCCCTCGCCCATATCGCCCAGCGCTGGACTCCGTCGCCCAAAATTCTGCGGCGCGCCGCGCTTTCCGCCGTCCTGATGACCGTCGTCATCATCGTCACCGGCGGTGCCGTACGGCTGACCGGCTCCGGCCTCGGCTGCGACACCTGGCCCAAGTGCACGGACGACAGCCTCTTCGCCACGCCCGAGCAGGGCATTCACGGCGCGATCGAGTTCGGCAACCGGATGCTGACGTACGTCCTGTCGGCAGCCGTCGGCTGGGCGATCATCGCGGTCCGTTCCGTGAAGCCGCGGCGGCGCGGCCTGGGGCGGCTGACCTGGGCGCAGTTCTGGATCGTCATGGGCAACGCCGTCCTCGGCGGCATCACGGTGTGGGCGGGCCTCAACCCGTGGACGGTGGCCGGGCACTTCCTGCTCGCCAACGCGCTGCTCACGGTCGCGACGGTGACCTGGGTACGCACCGGTGAGGGCGACGAGGCGCCCCGGCCGCGGGTCCCGCGACCGGTGCGCAGGCTGGCCTGGGCGATCGTCGCGGTCTCCGCGGTGCTGATCACCCTCGGCACGACGGTGACCGGCTCCGGCAAGCACGCGGGTGACAGCAGCGACGTCCCGCGCATGCCGTGGGACTGGGCGGCGGCGGCGCACATCCACGCGATCGCCGCGTGGGCGGTGTGCGCGCTGGCCGTCGCGATGTGGCTCGTCCTCCGCGTGGTCGACGCCCCCGACGACACCCGGGCGCGCGCCCGCGACCTGCTGCTGGTGGTGCTGCTGCAGGGGGTGCTCGGGTACGTGCAGTACTTCACCGGCGTACCGGAACTGCTGGTGGCGGCGCACATGCTGGGCTCGTCGCTGATGTGGATCGCGGTCGTACGGCTCGCTCTGAGCCTGCGCGAACGCGCGTCGGCCCCGGCGCCGACGTCCCCGTCCCTGACCCCGGCCTGACCCGGCGCCTTACGCTCTTGTCGGGGCGGCCGCGGGAGGTGCCCCCTCCGGTGCTGGAACCTGCCGGTCACGTCGGGGCGCCGCCCCCCAACCCCGCGCCTCAAACGCCGGCGGGGCTGAGGTTGCCGGACCTGACGCCCCCGCGCGTCGAACGCCGGCGAGGCTGAGTTGCCTGGCCACACGCCCCCGCGCCTCGAACTTCCCCTACGGCCTGGCGGCCGGTGGGAGGTGCCCCAGCGAGCCTGCTGTCGCGACGCGAATGGGCAGGCCGGCCGCGCAGCTGCAGCCGGCCCGGCGTGAGAAGGCTGCTCCGAGGGCGGTGTGCCGCGCGGGGGCAATTCAAGCCGGCGTGCTCCAGGGGCTGTTGCGTGCCGCGCAGCGGCATTTTCAGCCCGGCCCGGGAGTACCACCCACGGCCGCCAGGCCGTAGGGGAGTTTGAGGCCACCGCACGAAGCGCGGTACCGGGTCCGGGCGAAGCCCGGGGCCCGCCCACCCGGCGGACACAGGCCCGGAGGGCGGAGCGGGCCCAGGTGCCGCCTCGAGGGAACGTCGGACCAGCGCGAACCGGTCACGGGGCCCGGCGTTGGAGCGACCGCACCCGGACAGCGGCACGGACCGGGCAAGGCCCGGACCGGTCCGGGGCCGGAGCCCCGGGTCCGGGTGGGGCTCAGGTGTTGGACGGGCCGCCGAGCTGGATGCCGGCCATGCGGGACCACTCGTACGGCCCGGTGCGCACCTTCGCGGCGAAGTCGCCGTCGAAGGACTCGTGCAGCGTGATCCCGGACTTCTCCGCGGCGCTGACCGCGACGGCGTGGTCCGGTGCGACCAGGTCGCCCCACTCGCCGTCCTCGCCGACGAGCACGATGCGGGTGCCCGTCTGGCCGAGGTGGGCGAGCTGGCCCTCGGCGCCGCCGTGCGCCTTGGAGAACGCCTGGATCTGCTTGGCGAGCCTCGCGGCCCTGCGCCGGGCGCGGGCGTCGGACGCCGGCGCGGAAGCCGTCTCATCAACCGTGGTATCAGCCATGACCCGCATGCTACTCGCGGGTAGATCGTTCGGCGACGGCCGGGCGACGTGGCCTCGGCCACCCCGGGCACGCTCAGCGCAGGAAGGGGTCCACCGCGACGGCCACGAAGAGCAGCGACACATAGGTGATGGACCAGTGGAACAGCCGCATCTCCTTGAGCTTGCCGCCCGACTCCCCCGCCTTGGCCCGGCTCTGCAGCCCGTGCGCCTCCCACAGCCACCAGCCGCCGGCGACCAGCGCCACCGAGGTGTAGAACCACCCGGTGTAGCCGAGCGGGGTCAGCAGCAGCGAGACGGCGACCATGACCCAGCTGTAGACGACGATCTGCCGGGCGACGACCCTGTTGCCCGCGACGACCGGCAGCATCGGCACGCCGACCCGCTCGTAGTCGTCCTTCACCTTCATCGACAGCGGCCAGTAGTGCGGCGGCGTCCAGAAGAAGATGACGAGGAAGAGGATGACGGCGGCCCAGGACACCGAGTTCGTGACCGAGGACCAGCCGATCAGGACCGGCATACAGCCGGCGATGCCGCCCCAGACGATGTTCTGCGCGGTGCGGCGCTTGAGGATCATCGTGTAGACGACGACGTAGAACAGCAGCGCGCCGAGCGACAGCGCGGCGGAGAGCCAGTTGACGAGCAGGCCGAACCAGAGGGTGGAGACCACGGCGAGGGTCAGGCCGAAGACCAGGCCCTCGCGCGGCGAGACCATGCCGGTGACCAGCGGGCGCTGCGAGGTGCGGTCCATCAGGGCGTCGATGTCGCGGTCGATGTACATGTTGAGCGCGTTCGCGCCGCCCGCGGAGAGGTATCCGCCGAGGCAGGTGGCGAGCACCAGCCACAGGTCCGGAATACCCTGCTCGGCGAGGAACATCACCGGCACCGTGGTGATCAGCAGCAGTTCGATGATCCGCGGCTTGGTCAGCGCCACGAACGCCTTGACGCGGGCCCCGAACGGCCGATGGCCCCCCGGGCCGGTGGCCAAGACGACCCCTGCGGGTCGGGACTCGACGGCCGTCACGCACACCCCTGACAGAGAAATCCCAGCAAGCCTCCCCCGGGGCCCCTCCCATGCCCCAAAGGCTGTGGGGGAGTCAAGACCCGTGACGGACTCGCGCGTACCACGCCACTCTAGACGCTGCCCGGACACCGATCTTCGCGGGGGTCGGCTCGTGTTGAGCGGCCTCGGGACACCCGCCGTATACATCCCCGACGGGCGGGGAACACCCGCTCCCCGCACCCTGACATTGTCCAATGGGAAAGACGCGCAGCAGAAAAGGGCGCACTGCTGCGAGGGTAGGCTCGACAGCGCCCGGTACACCCCTCGTCACCGGGATTCGACATGTGGAGAGGAGCCCTGACTCAGGGTGAGCACCAAGCCGACCACCACAGACCTCGAGTGGACCGCGTTGGACCAGCGGGCAGTCGACACCGTCCGCGTCCTGGCCATGGATTCCGTACAGAAGGTCGGCAACGGCCATCCGGGTACGGCCATGAGCCTGGCCCCCGCCGCGTATGTGCTCTTTCAGAAGCTGATGCGGCACGACCCCGCGGACGCCGACTGGACGGGCCGTGACAGGTTCGTCCTGTCCGCCGGCCACTCGTCGCTCACGCTCTACATCCAGCTCTACCTGGCCGGCTACGGCCTGGAGCTCGATGATCTCAAGGCGTTCCGCACCTGGGGTTCGAAGACCCCCGGCCATCCCGAGTACGGCCACACGACGGGCGTCGAGACGACGACCGGACCGCTCGGCCAGGGTGTCGCCAACGCCGTGGGCATGGCGATGGCCGCCCGCTACGAGCGCGGCCTCTTCGACCCGGACGCCGAGGCGGGCACGTCGCCGTTCGACCACACCGTCTGGTGCATCGCCGGTGACGGCTGCCTCCAGGAGGGCATCTCGGCCGAGGCCTCCTCGCTGGCCGGCCACCAGAAGCTCGGCAACCTGGTCCTGCTGTGGGACGACAACCACATCTCCATCGAGGGCGACACCGAGACGGCCGTCTCCGAGGACACCCTGCAGCGCTACGAGGCGTACGGCTGGCACGTCCAGCGCGTCGGGCAGCTGGAGAACGGCGACCTCGACCCGGTCGGTCTGTACAACGCGCTGAAGGCGGCGCAGGCCGAGACCGAGCGCCCGTCCTTCATCGCGGCCCGCTCGATCATCGCCTGGCCCGCCCCGCACGCGCAGAACACCGAGGCCGCGCACGGCTCGGCGCTGGGCGACGAGGAGGTCGCGGCCACCAAGCGGGTCATGGGCTTCGATCCGGAGAAGCACTTCGAGGTCTCCGAAGAGGTCCTGGGGCACACCCGGGGCGCGCTCGACCGGGGCCGTGAGGCCCGTGGCGAGTGGGAGAAGACGTTCGCCGCGTGGCGTACGGCCAACCCGGAGCGCGCCGCCGAGTTCGACCGGATCCGCTCCGGCGAGCTGCCCGAGGGCTGGGAGGACGCGCTGCCGGAGTTCGAGACCGGCAAGGGCGTCGCCACCCGCGCCGCGTCCGGCAAGGTGCTGCAGGCGCTGGGCGCGGTCGTGCCCGAGCTGTGGGGCGGCTCCGCCGACCTGGCCGGCTCGAACAACACGACCATCGACAAGACGTCGTCGTTCCTCCCCGCGGGCAACCCGCTGCCGGAGGCCGACCCGTACGGCCGGACGATCCACTTCGGCATCCGTGAGCACGCCATGGCCGCGGTCATGAACGGCATCGCGCTGCACGGCAACACCCGCGTCTACGGCGGCACCTTCCTGGTGTTCTCCGACTACATGCGCAACGCGGTCCGGCTGTCCGCGCTGATGCACCTGCCGGTCACCTATGTGTGGACGCACGACTCGATCGGCCTCGGCGAGGACGGCCCGACCCACCAGCCGGTCGAGCACCTGGCCTCGCTGCGCGCCATCCCGGGCCTGAACATCGTGCGCCCGGCCGACGCCAACGAGACCGCGATCGCCTGGCGCGAGATCCTCAAGCGGTACACCAAGGAGTTCGGCAAGGGCGCCCCGCACGGCCTCGCGCTGACCCGCCAGGGCGTGCCGACGTACGAGTGCAACGAGGACGCGGCCAAGGGCGGTTACGTCCTCTTCGAGGAGGAGGGCGGCGACGCCCAGGTCGTGCTGATCGGCACGGGCTCCGAGGTCCAGCTGGCCGTCGCGGCCCGCGAGGAGCTCCAGGCGGCGGGGGTGCCGACCCGGGTCGTGTCGATGCCGTCCGTCGAGTGGTTCGAGGAGCAGGACCAGGGGTACCGGGACTCGGTGCTTCCCCCGTCGCTCAAGGCACGTGTCGCGGTCGAGGCCGGCATCGGCCTGACCTGGCACCGCTACGTGGGTGACGCCGGACGCATCGTCTCGCTGGAGCACTTCGGCGCTTCGGCGGACGGCAAGGTCCTCTTCCGCGAGTTCGGCTTCACCGCCGAGGCGGTCGCCGCCGCCGCGCGGGAATCGATCGCAGCAGCCGCGCGCTGACGCCGGTATACGAACTAGTAGGAGATGCATTTCTCATGACAGACGCACTCAAGCGCCTCTCCGACGAAGGCGTCGCGATCTGGCTGGACGACCTTTCGCGCACGCGGATCACCTCCGGCAATCTCGCCGAGCTGATCGACCAGCAGCACGTCGTGGGTGTCACGACCAACCCGTCGATCTTCCAGAAGGCGATCTCGCAGGGTCACGGCTACGACCAGCAGCTGGAGGACCTCGCGGCCCGCAAGGTGACCGTCGAGGAAGCCATCCGCATGATCACCACCGCGGACGTGCGTGACGCCGCGGACGTGCTCCGTCCGGTCTTCGACTCGACGGGCGGCCAGGACGGCCGGGTGTCGATCGAGGTCGACCCGCGCCTGGCGCACAGCACGAAGGCGACCATCGCGGAGGCCAAGCAGCTGGCCTGGCTGGTGGACCGGCCGAACACCTTCATCAAGATCCCGGCCACCAGGGCGGGTCTGCCGGCGATCACCGAGGTCATCGGCCTCGGCATCAGCGTCAATGTGACGCTGATCTTCTCGCTGGAGCGCTACCGCGAGGTCATGGACGCCTACCTGGCCGGTCTGGAGAAGGCCAAGGCCGCGGGCCTGGACCTGTCCAAGATCCGCTCGGTGGCCTCGTTCTTCGTGTCCCGCGTGGACACCGAGATCGACCAGCGCCTCGACGCCCTGGGCACCCCCGAGGCCAAGGAGGCCCGCGGCAAGGCCGCACTGGCCAACGCGCGCCTCGCCTACGAGGCCTTCGAAGAGGTGTTCAGCAGCGACCGCTGGGCCGAGCTCGACCGGGCCCAGGCCAACAAGCAGCGTCCGCTGTGGGCCTCGACCGGCGTCAAGGACAAGGCGTACAAGGACACCCTGTACGTCGACGAACTGGTCGCCCCGGGCACGGTGAACACCATGCCGGAGGCCACGCTCGAGGCCACCGGCGACCACGGCCAGATCACCGGTGACACCGTCCGCGGCACCTACGACCAGGCCCGCGCCGACCTCGAGGCCGTCGCGAAGCTCGGCATCTCCTACGACGAGGTCGTCCAGCTGCTGGAGGACGAGGGCGTGGAGAAGTTCGAGGCGTCCTGGAACGACCTGCTCAAGTCGACCGAGGCCGAGCTCCAGCGCCTCGCACCGTCGGAGGGCTGAGCGACTTGTCCGGTATTGGCGGAGCAAACCCGCTCCGTGATGCTGCCGACCGACGGCTCCCGCGTATCGCGGGGCCGTCGGGCCTGGTCATCTTCGGCGTCACGGGCGACCTGTCGCGCAAGAAGCTCATGCCCGCCGTCTACGACCTCGCGAACCGGGGGCTGCTGCCGCCCGGCTTCTCGCTCGTCGGCTTCGCCCGGCGCGAGTGGGCCGACGAGGACTTCGCGCAGGAGGTCCACGACGCGGTCAAGCAGCACGCGCGTACGCCGTTCCGCGAGGAGGTCTGGCAGCAGCTCATCCAGGGGATGCGGTTCGTCCAGGGCACCTTCGACGACGACGCCGCGTTCGAGCAGCTGAAGACCACCATCGAGGATCTCGACAAGGTGCAGGGCACCGGCGGGAACTTCGCGTTCTACCTCTCCGTGCCGCCGAAGTTCTTCCCCAAGGTCGTCCGGCAGCTCAAGAAGCACGGGCTGGCGGACCAGCGGGAGGGTTCCTGGCGACGCGCGGTCATCGAGAAGCCGTTCGGCCACGACCTGGTCTCCGCGGAGGAGCTCAACCAGGTGGTGCACGAGGTCTTTCCGCCGAACGAGGTCTTCCGGATCGACCACTACCTGGGCAAGGAGACCGTCCAGAACATCCTGGCGCTGCGGTTCGCCAACACGCTCTTCGAGCCCATATGGAACCGGTCGTACGTCGACCATGTGCAGATCACGATGGCCGAGGACATCGGCATCGGCGGCCGCGCCGGCTACTACGACGGCATCGGCGCCGCCCGTGACGTGATCCAGAACCACCTCCTCCAGCTGCTGGCGCTGACCGCGATGGAGGAGCCCGCCTCCTTCGACGCGGACGCCCTCGCGGCGGAGAAGACCAAGGTCCTCGGAGCGGTGAAGCTCCCCAAGGACCTGGCGAAGAGCACGGTACGTGCGCAGTACACGGCCGGCTGGCAGGGCGGCGAGAAGGCCGTCGGCTATCTGCAGGAAGACGGCATCGACCCGAAGTCGAAGACCGACACCTACGCCGCGATCAAGCTGGAGATCGACAACCGCCGCTGGGCGGGCGTCCCGTTCTATCTGCGCACCGGCAAGCGGCTCGGCCGCCGCGTCACCGAGATCGCCGTCGTCTTCCAGCGCGCCCCGCACTCGCCGTTCGACTCCACCGCCACGGAGGAGCTGGGGCAGAACGCCCTGGTCATCCGGGTCCAGCCGGACGAGGGCGTGACCATGCGGTTCGGCTCCAAGGTGCCCGGCACCTCGATGGAGGTCCGAGACGTGTCGATGGACTTCGCGTACGGCGAGTCGTTCACGGAGTCCAGCCCCGAGGCGTACGAACGGCTCATCCTCGACGTGCTGCTCGGCGACTCCAACCTCTTCCCGCGGGTGGAGGAGGTCGAGCTGTCCTGGAAGATCCTCGATCCGATCGAGCAGTTCTGGGACGCGAACGGCAAGCCGGCGCAGTACACGGCCGGCACCTGGGGTCCGGACGCGGCGGACGAAATGCTCGCACGAGACGGACGGAGCTGGCGTCGGCCATGAAGATCGACCTTACGGACACCACGGCCAGCAAGATCAACAAGGCGCTGGTGAAGGGCCGCCGCGCGATCGGCACCCCGGCCGTCGGCATGGTCCTCACCCTGGTCATCGTGACCGATGAGGAGAATGCCTACGACGCGCTGAAGGCCGCCAACGAGGCATCCCGCGAGCACCCCTCGCGCACCCTCGTGGTCATCAAGCGCGTCTCGCGCTCCCCGCGCGACCGGGCCAAGGCCCGGCTCGACGCGGAGGTCCGCGTCGGCGCGGACGCCGGCACCGGTGAGACGGTCGTTCTGCGGCTGTACGGCGAGGTCGTCGACCACGCCCAGTCCGTGGTGCTTCCGCTGCTGCTGCCCGACGCCCCCGTCGTCGTCTGGTGGCCGGTCAACGCGCCGACCGACCCGGCCAACGACCCGCTCGGTTCACTGGCCCAGCGCCGGGTGACCGACACGTACTCGGCCGAGCAGCCGGTGCGCGAGCTCGCGGCCCGCGCGGAGGCCTACACCCCCGGCGACACCGACCTGTCCTGGACCCGGATCACTCCGTGGCGCTCCATGCTGGCGGCCGCGCTGGACCAGGTCACCTGCCAGGTCACCTCCGTCGAGGTGGAGGGCGAGGAGTTCAACCCGAGCTGCGAGCTGCTCGCCATGTGGCTCGCCGACCGGCTGGACGTACCGGTGAAGCGGACGTCGTCGGCCGGCCCCGGTCTCACCTCGGTACGGCTGCAGTCCGACTGCGGCCCCATCGTGCTCGACCGGCCCGACGGGTCGCTGGCGACGCTCTCCATCGAGGGCCAGCCGGATCGCGCGGTCGCGCTGAAGCGGCGTGAGACGGCCGAGCTGATCGCGGAGGAGCTGCGCCGGCTGGACCCGGACGACACGTACTCGTCGGCGCTGCGGTTCGGCGTGGAGCGCCTCGGTACGGGCGGGCCGGCGGCGGAGGCGCCGCCGGTGACGGCCCCGGCCGCGAAGAAGGCCGCCCCCGCGAAGAAGGCGGCGGCCAAATGAGCACGGCACCGCAGCTCGTCGTCCACCGCGACAAGGAGCTGATGGCGCAGGCGGCGGCGGCCCGGCTGATCACGAAGATCGTGGACGCGCAGGCCGCCCGTGGCTCCGCGTCGGTGGTCCTCACCGGCGGCCGCAACGGCAACGGCGTGCTGGCCTCGCTCGGTTCGTCCCCGGCGCGGGACGCGGTCGACTGGTCGCGGCTCGACCTGTGGTGGGGCGACGAGCGGTTCCTGCCCGAGGGCGACCCGGAGCGCAACGTCACCCAGGCGCGGGCGGCGCTGCTCGACGCCGTGCCGCTGGACGCGTCGCGAGTGCATGCCATGCCCGCGTCGGACGGGCCGTACGGCTCCGACGTCGAGGCGGCCGCCGCGGCCTACGCGACGGAGCTGGCCGCGGCGGCACGCCCCGAGGACCACGGTCCGGTGCCGACGTTCGACGTGCTGATGCTCGGCGTCGGACCGGACACGCATGTGGCGTCGCTCTTCCCCGAGCTGCCGGCGGTCCGGGAGACGGAACGCACGGTCGTCGGCGTCCACGGTGCGCCCAAGCCGCCGCCGATCCGCATCTCGCTCACGCTGCCCGCGATCCGCGCCGCCCGCGAGGTGTGGCTGCTCGCGGCGGGCGAGGACAAGGCGGAGGCGGCGGAGATCGCGCTGTCGGGCGCGGGCGAGATCCAGGCGCCGGCGGCGGGAGCGTACGGGCGGTCCCGGACACTGTGGCTGCTGGACGGGGCGGCGGCGTCGAAACTGCCGCGCTCGCTGTACGTCCCGGCCTCGGCGTAGGCCTGGCCCCGTTGTCCGAGAGGCCCGGGCCGCCCGCGCGACGGCCCGGGCCTCTCGCTGTGGGCGGGGCGGGGTGGCCGCTGCGCGGGGCTTGTCCCCTCCCCGCCCCTTCCCGAACCGGGGGCGCTGCCCCCGGACCCCTGCGCCTCAATCGCCGGCGAGGCTGGAACTTGCCGGTCTTGTCGGGGCTCCGCCCCGAACCCCGCGCCTCAAAACGCAGGCGAGGCTTGAGTTGCCCGGCGGGCTGGGTTGCCGCGCAGCGGCATTTCCAGCCCGGCCGGCGATTGAGGCCACCGCCCGGAGGGCGATACAGGGTCCGCTACCTGCCCCTTTCGGGAAGGGGCAGGTAGCGGAACACGCCCGCGCCGCGTCAGTCGCGGTGCAGGAACGGTTCCAGCAGCCCCGGCACCGCCGCCGACGCGAACGTCAGGGCCTCCGACTCCCCCGCGTCGTAGACGCCGTACGCTCCCCCGCCCGCCGCAGTCGTCGCCGTCAGGGTGATCAGGCCCGCCCGGCGCTGGAAGAGGGACTGGCGGGCCGTCCAGCCGATCACGCCGGTGCGCTGGAGCGCGACCGTGCTGCGGCGGAGGCTGCCGGAGCGGGTGAGGAGGTAGTCGCCGGTGATGCCGTGCCCCAGGGCGCGGTACGCGTCGAGCGCGAGGAGTACCGCCGCCGGGACGCCGACCGCCGCGCACCCTGCGGCGATCCACAGCAGCACCGGCGTGAGCAGCACGCCGAGGAGGGCGAGGACGCCGGCCGGCAGCAGTACGGCGGCGAGCGCCCAGCGCAGCCGGCGGCCACGGGCGGCGGGCGGGTGGGGCGTCAGGCGGGACGGCGCCGTCGGGGACGCGTTCTCGCGCAGCACGAGCGCCGCGACCTCGTCGGCCTGCGCCCTCGGAACCACCGGCAGCAGCACGTTGGCGTCGGCCTTCTTGTCCTTCTCATTGTTGACCAGCCCGGTGGCGACCGCGTCCAGCCGGGCGGCGCCGAAGAGGCGGACGCCCAGCGGCTCGACCAGGTCGACACCGCGGAGCCGGCGTTCCTCGATCGATATGGAGCGTGAGGTGAACAGGCCGCGCCGGACCCGCAGCGTGCCGCCGGGTTCGCGTTCGAGCCGGTAGTTCCACCACATCTCGATCCAGAGGCCGAGCGCGCCGACGATCCCGGTGACCAGCGCGGCAGCGGCGAGTACGACGATCATCCAGACGATCGAGGTGTCCTTGAAGCGGTCCCACACCCAGGCGAGGACCGCGCCCCGTACTCCGAACCATTCGCTGATCTGCATCACCGCGCCCACCGCGGCGCCGCCGAGCAGCGGGGCGACGAAGGAGACCGGGGCGTAGCGGATCCAGGAGGGGTCGAGGACGGCCAGCGGTCCGTCGGGGTGGCCGCCGGCCTCGTGCGGGGCGGCCCTGGCGAGCAGTTCGAGGCGCAGCCGTTCGCCCTCCGCGCGGGTGACCGCGTCGAGTTCGAGGGTGGATTCGCCGCCTCCGGCGTGCTCGCCGGTGCCGATGCGGACCTTGACGAGTCCGAGGACGCGCAGCAGCACATTGGCGGTGAGGTCGACGGTGCGGATCCGTTCGCGGGCCAGGGAGCGCCGTTTGACCAGGAGGAGTCCGGTGTGGAGCTCTGCCCGCTCGGGGCCGATGCGGTAGCGGGTGCGCTGCCAGCGCACCAGGTCGCCGCCGGTGACCGCGCCGATCAGCAACGCGGCCCCGGCGGCCACCCAGGCGGCGGCCTGCCACAGGGGCATGCCGCCGGCGAGGCCGACGAGGGTGGGCAGTCCGGCGCCGGCCGTGAAGCCGGTCATGACCAGGGCGGTGACGAGGACGGTGCGCCCATCGAGCTGCCGCCAGTCCGGGTCGGGGGCGCTCATGTCGCGTCGCCGGGGGTGGCCCGGGTGATCCGGGTCAGGCGCTGCGCGAGTTCGGCCGCGACCTCGTGGTCGAGTCCCTCGATCCTGACGGCGCCCTTGGCGGAGGCGGTGGTCACCGTGACGGTGGCGAGCCGGAACGCCTGTTCCAGCGGGCCCCTGACCGTGTCGACGGTCTGGATGCGGGACATGGGCGCGATCCGCCACTCCTGCCAGAGGGCGCCGGTGCGGACGTACACCGCCTCGTCGGTGACCTCCCAGCGGTGCACCCGGTACCACCAGGCGGGGAAGAACGCGGTGGCGGCGAGGCCGGCGCCGGCGATGACGGCGGCCGGGACCATCAGCCAGGTCCTGGCCGGCTCGACGAAGGCGCCCAGCACGGCCAGTACGGCGGCCGGGACGGCGGCCGTCAGCAGGCACTGGGTGCGCCACCAGTTGACGGCCCGTTCGTTCAGCCGGTTGTTCGGCGGCCGCAGCCGCACCGCGTTCTCCCCCGCCATCCGCTCACCGTCCGCGCAGCGTGCGGTACTTGCCGGCCAGGGTCGCGGTCGAGCTGTCGAGCTGTTCGCCGCCCTTGCCCTCGGTCAGCACCGGCTCGATCCTCTTGGCGAGCACCTTGCCCAGCTCGACTCCCCACTGGTCGAAGGAGTCGATGTTCCAGACGGCGCCCTGGACGAACACCTTGTGCTCGTAGAGCGCGATCAGCTGGCCCAGCACGGAGGGCGTGAGGTCCTCCGCGAGGACGGTCGTCGTCGGGTGGTTGCCCTTGAACGTCTTGTGCGGCACCAGTTCCTCCGCGACGCCCTCCGCCCTGACCTCCTCGGGCGTCTTGCCGAAGGCGAGGGCCTGCGTCTGCGCGAAGAAGTTGGCCATCAGCAGGTCGTGCTGCGGGACGAGGCCGGCGAGCAGGGAGGGCACGGGCTTGGCGAAGCCGATGAAGTCGGCCGGGATCATCTTGGTGCCCTGGTGGATCAGCTGGTAATACGCGTGCTGTCCGTTGGTGCCGGGGGTGCCCCACACCACCGGGCCGGTCTGCCAGTCGACCGGATTGCCGTCACGGTCCACGGACTTGCCGTTGGACTCCATGTCGAGCTGCTGGAGGTAGGCGGTGAACTTGGACAGGTAGTGCGAGTACGGCAGCACGGCGTGCGACTGGGCGTCGAAGAACGCCCCGTACCAGACGCCCAACAGGCCCAGCAGCAGCGGTGCGTTGGCCTCGGCGGGTGCGGTGTGGAAGTGCTCGTCGACGAGGTGGAAGCCGTCGAGCATCTCCCGGAACCGGTCCGGGCCGATCGCGATCATCAGGGAGAGGCCGATCGCGGAGTCGTACGAGTAGCGGCCGCCGACCCAGTCCCAGAACTCGAACATGTTGGCCGTGTCGATACCGAAGCCGGAGACCTTCTCCGCGTTGGTCGACAGGGCGACGAAGTGCTTGGCGACGGCGTCGGGGCCGGCCCCGAGGCCGGTGAGCAGCCACTCGCGGGCGGAGGTGGCGTTGGTGATCGTCTCGATGGTGGTGAAGGTCTTCGAGGCGATGATGAAAAGGGTCTCCGCCGGGTCGAGGTCCCGTACGGCCTCGTGCAGGTCGGCCCCGTCCACGTTGGAGACGAAGCGGAGCGTCAGGTCCCGCTGGGTGTAGGAGCGGAGCACCTCGTACGCCATCGCAGGCCCGAGGTCGGAGCCGCCGATGCCGATGTTGACGATGTTCCTGATGCGCCTGCCGGTGTGGCCGGTCCACTCGCCGGAGCGGATCCTCTCGGAGAAGGCGGCCATCCTGTCGAGCACGGCGTGGACGGCGGGCACCACGTTCTCGCCGTCGACCTCGATCACGGCGTCGCGCGGGGCACGCAGCGCCGTGTGCAGGACGGCGCGGTCCTCGGTGGTGTTGATCTTCTCGCCGCGGAACATGGCGTCCCGGAGCCCGGCGACGTCGGTGGCGGCGGCCAGCTCGCGCAGCAGCGCCAGCGTCTCGTCGGTGACCAGGTGCTTGGAGTAGTCGAGATACAGATCGCCGACCTGGAGGGTGTACCTGCTGCCGCGCTCGGCGTCCGCCGCGAACAGCTCCCGCAGATGCGTGTCGCCCAACTGCTCGCGGTGCTTGCCGAGAGCCGTCCATTCGGGCATCTGGTTGAGCCTGGTCTTGCCTGCGTTCATCTCGGACATCAGCCCACTTCTTCTCGTACCTGCCTGCATGCCCCGCTGCGGTTCCCAACCTAATTGATCAGGCAGGCCGGCAATGCCTCGGCGGGGCAGCGCGCAGAAAGCGGCCCGGTGACGAGAAAGTCCGGCCGGCACCCTCATCAGGGGTGCCGGCCGGGCCGGAAAACTAGTGCCGTGACCGGCAATGTTTGCCCGTCGAGGAGCGTCGTCCAGTGCGTGCGATCGCAAGGCGGCCGGAAGCCCTCGTAGCGGAGCTACTAGGACTTCCGGCCAACGCGGCGTGGGGGCACCTCCCGTGCCCGAAGGGCTACGGGGGAGTGCGTGATGGGCGGCGCGACGGGGCAAAGCTTGCCGGGAGGGGCACTAGATCTCGCCGCGCAGTTTGGCGAGTGCCTCCGCGAGGATCGCCTCGCCGTCCGCGTCGCTGCGCCGCTCCCGTACATAGGCGAGGTGCGTCTTGTACGGCTCGGTGCGCGGCGGGTCCGGCGGATTGTCCCGGTCCTGACCGGCCGGGAACCCGCACCGCGGGCAGTCCCAAGTGTCGGGGACCTGTGCGTCACTGGCGAAGCTCGGCTGCGTCTCGTGCCCGTTCGAGCACCAGAAGGAGATGCGGAGGCGCGGCGCGGACTCGCCTCGCTCAGCCTCGCCCATCGGCCCCGCTCCGACCCGGCTTCCCCGGATCGCGTTGCCACTTGCCACGGTCGTAACTCCCTGCGTGATGGTGCTGCACAGCGATTCACAGCGGCTGCGCCGCGAGTGCCCCAGTCTACGTAAGGCCCAACGCTCGTCCAGTGATTGGAGTTACACACCGGCCCCGGAGGTTCAATTCCCGGGTCAGCTGTCCAGCTTCATCAGCAGACCGAGCACGATAATGCACGCGAACCACAGCAGACCGACCACGACGGTGATGCGGTCGAGGTTGCGCTCGGCGACCGAGGAGCCGCCCACGGACGACTGCATACCGCCGCCGAACATGTCGGAAAGGCCGCCGCCCTTCCCCTTGTGCATCAGCACGAGCAACATCAGCAGCCCGCTGAAAAGGATCAGGGCGATCGAGAATCCCATAACCACGGCTGGACCCTACTTCCTGGCAATTCTCTTGGCTCAATACGGACGACGGGGGCCCCGGGCTCGATGTGTGAGCCCCAGGCCCCCGCAAGGGTACGCCGGATCGGCGCTACCGCATACTCACCGGTTACTCACTGGTCGCGGAAGCGGACGATCTTGACGAACTCGTCGGCGTCCAGCGCCGCGCCGCCCACCAGGGCGCCGTCGACGTCGGGCTGCGCCATGATCGCGGCCACATTCCCCGACTTCACCGAGCCGCCGTACTGGATCCGGACCTTGTCGGCCAGCTCCTGCGAGTACAGCTCCGCGAGACGGCCGCGGATCGCACCGCAGACCTCCTGGGCGTCCTCGGGGGTGGCGACCTCGCCGGTGCCGATGGCCCAGACCGGCTCGTAGGCGATCACAACGGACTCGGCCTGCTCGGCCGGGACGTCCTTCAGGCCGCCGTCGAGCTGGGCGAGGGTGTACTCGACCTGGTTGCCGGCCTTGCGGATCTCCAGGCCCTCGCCGACGCAGAGGATCGGGGTCAGACCGTGCTTGTACGCGGCCTTCACCTTGGCGTTGCAGATCTCGTCGGTCTCGGCGTGGTACTGGCGGCGCTCGGAGTGGCCCACCGCCACGTAGGTGCACTTCAGCTTGGCCAGCATCGGACCCGAGATCTCGCCGGTGTAGGCGCCGGAGTCGTGGGCCGAGATGTCCTGGGCGCCGTACTTGATCTTCAGCTTGTCGCCGTCGACCAGGGTCTGGACAGACCGCAGGTCGGTGAAGGGCGCCAGGACGGCGACCTCCACGGCGTCGTAGTCCTTGTCGGCCAGTGCGAAGGAGAGCTTCTGGACGTGCGCGATGGCCTCGAGGTGGTTGAGGTTCATCTTCCAGTTGCCCGCCATCAGCGGGGTACGCGTGGTCAAGGTGTTCAGTCCTCCAGTGCGGCAAGGCCGGGGAGCGTCTTGCCCTCGAGATACTCGAGGCTGGCGCCGCCGCCGGTCGAGATGTGGCCGAATGCCTTCTCGTCGAAGCCCAGGGTCCGCACGGCCGCGGCGGAGTCCCCGCCGCCGACCACGGTGAAGGCCGGGGAGTCGACGAGCGCCTGGGCAACGGCCTTGGTGCCCTCGGCGTAGTCGGGGTGCTCGAAGACGCCCATCGGGCCGTTCCAGAAGACGGTGGCCGCGTCGGCGAGCTTCGAGGCGTACAGCTTGCGGGTCTCCGGACCGATGTCCAGACCCTCCTGGTCGGCCGGGATCGCGTCCGCGGCGACCACGGTCGGGTTGGCCGGCGCCTTGGTCTTGAGGTCCGGGAACTCCGTGGAGACCAGCACGTCGACGGGGAGCACGAACTCCACGCCCTTGGCCTTGGCGCGCTCCAGGTACTCGAGCACCACGGGGACCTGGTCCTCCTGGAGCAGGGAGATACCGACCTCGTGGCCCTGGGCCTTGAGGAAGGTGTAGGCCATGCCGCCGCCGATGAGGATGCGGTCGGCCTTCTCCAGCAGGTGGTCGATGACGCCGAGCTTGTCGGAGACCTTCGCGCCGCCGAGCACGACGGCGTACGGCTGCCGGGCCTCCTCGGTGAGCTTCTTGAGGACGCCGACCTCGGTCGCGATCAGGAAGCCGGCCGCGTGCGGCAGCCGGGCCGGGAGGTCGTACACCGAGGCGTGCTTGCGGTGCACGGCGCCGAAGCCGTCGCCGACGTACACATCGGCGAGGGCGGCGAGCCGGTCGGCGAAGGCGCCGCGCTCGGCGTCGTCCTTGGAAGTCTCTCCGGCGTTGAAGCGGAGGTTCTCCAGGACGGCGACCCGGCCGTCCTGGAGGTTCGCGACGACGGCCGTGGCGGACTCGCCGACCGTGTCGGTCGCGAACTCCACGTGCGAGCCGAGCAGTTCACCGAGGCGGGCGGCGGCGGGGGCCAGCGAGAACGCCGGGTCCGGGGCGCCCTTGGGACGGCCCAGGTGCGAGGCGACGACGACACGCGCGCCGGCCTCCGCGAGCTTGGCGACGGTCGGCACGACGGCCCTGATCCGGCCGTCGTCGGTGATGGTCGTGCCGTCGAGCGGCACATTGAGGTCGGCGCGGACGAATACCCGCTTGCCGGCGACCCCGTCGGCCAGCAGCTGGTCGATGGTCTTCATGTTTTGCGGCTCCTCGGAGGACTGGACGCACGGCAGGGCCCGGACAGCGCCGCATTGCGCTGGCCGAGCCCTGCCGCTCACATCGTGGTGCTCTCGTGGTGGTTCAGGCGGTGCAGGTCAGAGCTGGCTGCCGACGAAGACCGTGAGGTCGACGAGACGGTTGGAGTAGCCCCACTCATTGTCGTACCAGCCGAGGATCTTCACCGACTTGCCCTCCTGGACCATGGTCAGGGAGGAGTCGAAGGTGCAGGACGCCGGGTCGCCGACGATGTCCGAGGACACGATCGGGTCCTCCGTGTAGAAGAGGAAGCCCTTGAGGTCGCCGTCGTCGGCGGCCTTCTTGAACGCGGCGTTGACCTCGTCCTTCGTGACCTCGCGCTCCACCTCGACGACCAGGTCGGTGGCCGAACCGGTCGGGACCGGGACGCGCATGGCGATGCCGTCCAGCTTGCCCTTCAGCTGCGGCAGGACCAGGGCGGTGGCCTTGGCGGCACCCGTGGTCGTCGGGATGATGTTCTCCGCGGCGGCGCGGGCGCGGCGCAGGTCGGAGTGCGGGAAGTCCAGGATCCGCTGGTCGTTGGTGTACGCGTGGACCGTCGTCATCAGGCCCTTGACGATGCCGAAGTTCTCGTCCAGAACCTTGGCCATCGGCGCCACACAGTTGGTGGTGCAGGACGCGTTGGAGATGACGTGGTGGTTCGCGGCGTCGTACTTGTCCTGGTTGACGCCCATCACGATGGTGATGTCCTCGCCCTTGGCCGGAGCCGAGATGAGGACCTTCTTGGCGCCGCCTGCGATGTGCTTCTCCGCGTCGGCCTTCTTGGTGAAGATGCCGGTCGACTCGATGACGATGTCGACGCCCAGCTCACCCCAGGGGATGTCGGCCGGGTTGCGCTCGGAGAGCACCTTGACGGTGTGGCCGTCGACCGTGATGGTGTCGGCGGTGTGGCTGACCTCGGCCTTGAGACGGCCGAGGATGGTGTCGTACTTCAGCAGGTGGGCCGTGGTCGCAGTGTCACCCAGGTCGTTGACAGCCACGATCTCGATGTCTGCACCCTGCTCCAGCAGCGCGCGGAAGTAGTTACGACCGATGCGGCCAAAGCCGTTGATGCCTACGCGGATCGTCACGAAACCGATCTCCTCGTTAGGAACGCCGGGTTTCGACGCCGGCGAGAATTTGTTTTTGGGATGTCCCCGACCGCCTACGACCCTACCCCTCCGAAGCCTCCGCAGTGACATTCAGTGGTCCGGTTCGCGAGACGGTGGCCCGTACCCGTCAGTAGGAAAAACGGGGCGCCGCTGCGCGCGCCGGGGCGCGGGGCGCATGTGCCGCCGCCCCGCGCCCGTTGACCTGGGCCGTCAGCGCCGCAGGGCACTCAGCGCCGCGCCGGTGAGCCGTGCACGCTCACCCGCGTCGCGCAGGTGCTCGAGGCCGAAACCGAGCAGCACGGTGTCCCGCGTGGCCACCGCGGACCCCGACGGATAGAGGTCCTGGCTGCGTTCCCAGCTTCCTCTCGGGGCCGGGCTGCCCGCCGGCGGCCCGCTCGCCTGCCAGGCGCCGAGAGACGTCTCGAAGCCCTCCAGGGGCTCCGCCGCGCCGCCGGTGACCAGACCGGCCTGGTCGACGAAGACCCCGCGGCCGCCGGCGCTCGGGTCGGTGACGTAGGAGACGGAGACCTCGATCTGCTTGCCCGCGTAGGCGCTCAGGTCGAAGGACGCCGTGCGCCAGCCGTCGGAGGCTCCGGTGAAGGAGTTCCAGGTGCCGGTGGTGCCGGTGGCCGTGCACCCGTCCGGCCCGAGCGTGAGGTAGTGCCCCAGGAACGGGTGCTGGTCGATGTAGAAGCCGCCGTCGCACTGGGTGGGCACGGTGGTGGACGTGCCGCCGTTGGCGTCCGGGAGCGTCGTCCAGTCGTCCTGGCCGACGGTGTGGACCTCCACTACGGCGTTGTCGTAGCCGGGCTCGGTGTTGAAGCTGAGCCGCATGTCGAGCCTGGGCTGCTCGCCGGCCGCCGTGCCGGTCAGGTCGACGGTGCGGGACAGCCGCGTCCAGGAGGAGTTGTGGTGCGCGGCCGCCGCGTACCACTCGCCCTCGTACGGCGAGAACGGCATCCGCGCGCCCGGGTAGTCGCCCGCGGCCGCGCTGCGGAACTGGGGGAACGCGTCGGACGGCAGCGTGTCGGAGGTGATCGTGTACGCCCCGGCCGCGTCCAGCGGGTTGCCCGGGGCGTCCCCGAGCGTGCCGGCGGCGCCCGAGAGGCGCCCGGTGCCGAGGAAGCCGTTCACCCCCGCGAGCGAGGCGCGGCCGAAGGCGCCGAGGTAGTACTGCGAGAAGTCGTCGCTGAGCGCCCTGCCGAGGTCGGCCTCGCCGCCGGCATGTTCACCCGCGGTGATGAGCTTCCCGCCCTCGTTGACGTAGGAGCGCACGGCCCGCGTGGTGGCCCAGGACGGTTCCGCGGCGCCCGAGTACCACACGACGGTCTCGAAGTGGCTCAGCACGCCGAGCGGGTGCGGGGCGCCCTGCGTGGCGACGTCCCAGACGGCGCTGCGCCTGCCGTTGTCGGCGAGGGCGAGGGTGTACGCGGCGGTGTGCTGTGCCGCGGCCGTGCCGCCCTCCTCCGCGACGACCAGGGTGTCACCGCGCGGGCGTTCGGCGACGGTGTACGTGAAGCGCTCGCTGGAGGTGCGTGCGCCGTCCTTGGTGCGGCCGGTGAACCACACCTCGACCCGGTCGCCGGGTCGGGCGTCCTCGACCCTGGCGCGGTACTCGTCGAAGTGGAGGTTGTCCTCGCCGCCGTAGCGCTCGCCGCCCTTCCAGGGGCGCAGCTTCTCGTCGTGCGTACGGCCGCCGTTGATCCGGTAGTTGAGCTCCTTGTGGCGCACGGACCTGCGGGCGGTGACGGAGACCTCCTGATCGCCGCTGCGGGCGTAGGAGGTGGCGAAGGTGTCCGGGGTGAAGTCCGCGGCCTCGAGTCCGAGCGCCGAGGACGGCCGGTCGGGGTGGGCTGCGGTCTCCGCGACGGAGAGCGCGAAGGGGATGTTCTTGGCGAACTCCTGCTGGATCAGCTTCTCGTCGTCGGGGAAGGTGAAGATGGAGGCGCAGTCCGCGGGGTTCCACTCGTCGTCGGGGTCGACGCGGGAGGCGGCGGCGCAGGTCGACATCTCGGGGGTGAACATCATCGTCCCGTTGACGTTGGCCGCGTGGCCGTCGCTCTCGCCGTTGGTGGTGTAGAGCTCGGAGGAGACCTGCGGCCGGTAGCCGGGGATGGCGGAGTTGCCGGGTGTGCCCGCCAGTGCCTCGTAGAGCACGTCGTCCGGGGTCGGGGTGGCGACCTGCCAGCCCACTCCGTACAGCAGCAGTTGGGCGGCGGAGTGGTAGTTGATGCCGTACTCGAAGCCGATGCGCTTCTGGAAGCGGTCCATGGCCCGGGTCTCCGGTTCGGAGGCGGGGCCGGTGCCGCGGTAGGTCTCGTCGAACGGGTCGGGCGAGGAGCCCTCGTTGTCGTAGCCCCATTTGTAGGGGAAGTTGCGGTTGAGGTCGACGCCGTCGCCCGGGGTGGTCTTCCCGTCGCCGTTGTTGTCGCGGAGGTTCTTGCGCCACTGGCGCTCTTGCGGGCCGTTGAAGGTGTAGTCGTAGCCGTCCGGGTTGGCGGAGAGCACGAACCACAGCTCGGTGGCGTCCACGACCTCGGTGATCCGCTGGTCCTTGCCGTAGTTGTCGAGGTAGTGGTGCATCAGCCGCCGGGTCATCTCCGGGGTGATCCACTCACGGGCGTGCTGGTTCGACATGTACAGCGTGGCCGGCTTGGCGCCGTCGCGGTGTCGGTCGGCGCCCCGGGAGACCTTGAGGGCGAGGATGTCCTGGCCCTTCACGGACTTGCCGATGCTGACGACCTTGGTGAGGTCCGGGTGGGCCTTCGCGGTGTCGAGGATCTCGCTCTTGAGACCGCCTTCGCCGCTGTACGGGCGGAAGACCCCGTCCCCGGCGGCGGCGAGGCGCTTCTCCGTCCGGTCGGAGAGGGTGTGCTCGCTGATCTCGACGCCCTGCTCGCGCAGTTCGCCGGCCTGCCGCTCGGTGAGGTGGAGCTCGATGGTGGCGGTGCCCCGGTCGGGGACCCGCTCGCCCAGTTCGTGGCCGTCGGTACCGGCCGCGAGGACCAGCGGCACCTGTTCCTTGCTCACTTCCGCGTGCCATACGGCGAGTTCCTCGCCGTTCCCGCCCCCGGAGTCGGCCTGCGCGATCGGCGCCGCCGACACTCCCGCGATCAGGAGTGAGGCCGCCGCGAGGATCGATCTCGCTCTGCGTCTCATAAGCCCCCCTTGCTGTTGTCTGCCAGGAAAGTGCTCTTGTCCGCCGTGATGACGGGCATGCGACAGGCTCATGACTCCCCATGATCATGTCAATAGGGCCGCACCGGCCCGAGCGGGTTCGGAAACGACACTGCCGACGCCCCGGGAGGCGTCGGCAGTAAAGCTGTGGAGCTACATGCCAGGGTTCGTCAGCCGACCAGACCGTCGGCCATCTCCTCCGTCAGATTCGACTCCGTGCCCGGAATGCCCAGGTCCTGCGCCCGCTTGTCCGCCATCGCCAGCAGCCGGCGGATACGGCCCGCGACGGCGTCCTTCGTCAGCGGCGGGTCGGCGAGCGCGCCCAGCTCCTCGAGCGAGGCCTGCTTGTGCTCCATGCGCAGCCGGCCCGCGGCCGCGAGGTGCTCGGGCACCTCCTCGCCCAGGATCTCCAGGGCCCGCTGCACCCGGGCGCCGGCCGCCACCGCGGCACGGGCGGAGCGGCGCAGATTGGCGTCGTCGAAGTTGGCCAGGCGGTTGGCGGTGGCGCGCACCTCGCGCCGCATCCGCCGCTCCTCCCAGGCCAGCACGGACTCGTGCGCGCCGAGGCGGGTCAGCAGCGCGCCGATCGCGTCGCCGTCGCGGACGACCACGCGGTCGACGCCCCGCACCTCGCGCGCCTTCGCCGCGATGGACAGCCGCCGGGCCGCGCCCACGAGAGCGAGGGCCGCCTCGGGCCCGGGGCAGGTGACCTCCAGGGAGGAGGACCGGCCGGGTTCGGTCAGCGAACCGTGCGCGAGGAAGGCGCCCCGCCAGGCGGCCTCCGCGTCGCAGGTCGCACCCGAGACCACCTGGGGCGGCAGCCCGCGGATCGGACGGCCCCGGCCGTCGACCAGCCCCGTCTGCCGCGCGAGCTGGTCACCGCCCGCCACCACCCGCACCACGAAGCGCGAACCGCGGCGCAGGCCGCCGGGAGCCATGACCATCAGCTCCGAGCTGTGACCGAAGATCTCCAGAATGTCGCGCTTCAGCCGGCGGGCCGCGATACCGGTGTCCAGCTCCGCCTCGATCACGATGCGGCCGCTCACCAGGTGCAGACCGCCCGCGAACCGCAGGATGGCCGAGACCTCTGCCTTTCTGCAGCAGGTCCGGGTGACGGGAAGCCGGGAGATCTCGTCCTTCACCGCTGCCGTCATCGCCATGGGCCGATCCTTCCATGCATCCGAAAAATACGGTCGTACGCGGCCGCCAACAGTTCCGGATCATGCTTCGAAACGCTGTCGGGAGAGGCCACCGGAGCCAGCTCGACCGCGGCGCCCAGCCGCTCGGCGGCATCGGCGAGGGACTCGCGGTCGGGCACTGCGGCCTCGTCGGCCAGCACCACGTCCAGGGTGAGTTTAGGCGCGTGTCGTCCCAAAACCTCCAAATGACGCTGCGGTGAGAAGCCATCTGTTTCACCGGGCTGCGGCGCGAGGTTCAGGGAGAGCACCCGGCGCGCCTTCGTCTCGATCAGGGCTTCGAGCAGTTCGGGCACCAGAAGATGTGGGATCACGGAGGAGAACCAGGAGCCGGGGCCCAGGACCACCCAGTCGGCGTCCAGCACCGCGGCGACGGCCTCCGGAACGGCCGGCGGGTCGTTCGGCACCAGGTGCACGGACTGGACCTCGCCGGGCGTGAGCGCCACGGTCGCCTGGCCTCGCACGGTGACCACGTCGTCCGGGCGCGCCTGGTCGTGGCCCCGTACCAGCGCCTGGAGCTCGAGCGGGACGGCCGACATGGGCAGCACCCGGCCGTGCGCGCCGAGCAGCTTGCCGACCAGGTCCAAGGCCTGGACGTGGTCGCCGAACTGCTCCCACAGGGCCACGATCAGCAGATTGCCGACCGCGTGCTCGTGCAGCTCGCCCTGGGACTGGAAGCGGTGCTGGATGACCCGGGCCCAGGTCTGGCCCCAGTCGTCGTCCCCGCACAGCGCCGCCAGGGCTTTGCGCAGGTCACCGGGCGGCAGCACACCGAGCTCGTCGCGGAGACGGCCGCTGGAGCCGCCGTCGTCGGCGACCGTGACGACCGCGGTGAGGTCGCCGGTGATGCGGCGCAGGGCCGCGAGCGACGCCGACAGGCCCATGCCGCCGCCCAGGGCGACGACCTTGGGCTGTGCGCCGCGCTTCCGTGGCGACAGCGAGCGCGTGGACCTGCGCAGCCGCCGCAGACGGAGGTTGCGTCCGGTCACTCGCGCCCCAGGTCCCGGTGGACGACGACGGTCTCGACACCGGCGGACGCCAGACGGGCGGCCAGCTTCTCGGACGTGGCGACGGAGCGGTGCTTTCCTCCGGTGCAGCCCACGGCGACGGTCACGTACCGCTTGCCCTCGCGGCGGTAACCGGCGGCGATCAGCTGGAGCAGCTCCGTGTAGCGGTCGAGGAACTCCTTGGCGCCGGGCTGGTTGAAGACGTAGTTCGACACCTCGTCGTTGAGACCGGTGAAGGGGCGCAGCTCCGGCACCCAGTGCGGGTTCGGCAGGAAGCGCATGTCGACCACGAGGTCCGCGTCGACCGGCAGGCCGTACTTGAAGCCGAACGACATCACCGTCGCCCGCAGCTCCGGCTCCTCGTCGCCGGCGAACTGGGCGTCCATCTTGGCGCGCAGCTCGTGCACGTTGAGACCGGAGGTGTCGATCACCAGATCCGCGTCGCCGCGCAGCTCGCGCAGCAGGTCGCGCTCGGCGGCGATGCCGTCGACGATCCGGCCGTCGCCCTGCAGCGGATGCGGGCGGCGCACCGACTCGAAGCGCCGCACCAGCGCGTCGTCCGACGACTCGAGGAAGACGATCCGGCGGGTCACCTGCTTGGCGTCCAGATCGGCCAGCGACTCGCGCAGGTTGTCGAAGAAACGCCGGCCGCGCACGTCGACGACGACCGCGATCCGTGCGACGTTGCCCTGCGAGCGGGCGCCGAGCTCCACCATCGTGGGGATCAGCGCGGGCGGCAGGTTGTCCACGACGAACCAGCCCAGGTCCTCCAGGCACTTGGCCGCCGTACTGCGGCCGGCGCCGGACATCCCCGAGATGATCACCAGCTCCGGGATGGCCACGTCCCCCGTGGCCTCGCCGCCGGGCTCTGTGCCGGGCTCGGTGCCGTTGCCCGTACTCACGTCTGCTGCTCCGTCTCCGTCGTGCTCAGTCATGCCGTGCTGCCCCCGTCGCTCTCTTCAATGATCTCTCCTGTGGCGGTGTTCACGGCGGGCGCGGACGGCGCCGTCCGCGCCAGGGCCACGACCACCGACTCGGCCGTCTTGCGGCCCATCCCCGGAACCTCGCAGATCTGCTCGATTGTCGCCTGCCGCAGCCGCTTCACCGAGCCGAAATGCTTGATCAGAGCCTGCTTCCTGGTGTCGCCGAGCCCCGGGACCGCGTCCAGCGGGCTGGTCCTGATGCGCTTGGAACGCTTGGAACGCTGGTAGCGGATGGCGAAGTCGTGTGCCGTGTCACGCACCCGCTGCAGCAGATACAGGCCCTCGCTCGACCGCGGCAGCACCACGGGGTCGTCGTCGTGCGGCAGCCAGACCTCTTCGAGGCGCTTGGCGAGGCCGCAGACCGCGACGTCGTCGATGCCCAGCTCGTCCAGGGCGCGCTTGGCCGCGGCGACCTGGGGCTGCCCGCCGTCCACGACGACGAGCTGCGGCGGGTAGGCGAACCGCTTCGGCCGGCCCTCCTCGTCCTTGGCCTCGTGGCCGGGCTCGTCGTCGCCGATCCACTCCCCCGTGCGGTCCTTCTCCGCGAGGTAGCGCTTGAAGCGGCGGGTGATCACCTCGTGCATGGACCGGACGTCGTCCTGGCCCTCGAAGCCGCGGATCTGGAACCGGCGGTACTCGCTCTTGCGGGCCAGCCCGTCCTCGAAGACGACCATGGACGCCACCACGTCCTCGCCCTGAAGGTGCGAGATGTCGAAGCACTCGATCCGCAGCGGCGCCGAGTCGAGCCCCAGGGCCTCCGCGATCTCCTCCAGGGCACGGGAGCGGGTGGTCAGATCGCTGGCGCGCTTGGTCTTGTGCAGCCCGAGCGCCTGCAGCGCGTTGCGCTCGACGGTCTCCATCAGGGCCTTCTTGTCGCCGCGCTGCGGGACCCGCAGGGAGACGCCTGCCCCGCGGCGCCCGCTCAGCCACTGGGTGACCGCGTCGGCGTCCTCCGGCAGCGCGGGGACGAGGACCTCCTTGGGGACGGCGTCGCCGCTCTCCTCGCCGTACAGCTGCTGGAGCGCGTGCTCGACCAGGCCGGCCGTGTCCACGTTCTCCACCTTGTCGGTGACCCAGCCGCGCTGGCCGCGGACGCGTCCGCCGCGGACGTGGAAGATCTGCACGGCCGCCTCCAGCTCGTCCTCGGCGACGGCCATCAGGTCGGCGTCGGTGGCGTCGGCCAGCACCACGGCGTTCTTCTCGAGGGCGCGCTCGAGGGCGGTTATGTCGTCACGGAGGCGGGCCGCCTTCTCGTACTCCATCTCCTCGGCCGCGGCCATCATCTGCTTCTCGACGCGGCGGATGTACGTCCCGGTGCGGCCGGCCATGAAGTCGCAGAACTCCTCGGCCAGTTCGCGGTGCTCCTCGGGGGTGACCCGGCCCACGCAGGGCGCGGAGCACTTGCCGATGTAGCCGAGCAGACAGGGGCGGCCCTTCTGCACGTGGTTGCGGAAGACGCCCGCGGAGCAGGTGCGCACCGGGAAGACGCGCAGCATCAGGTCGACGGTCTCGCGGATCGCCCAGGCGTGTCCGTACGGACCGAAGTAGCGCACGCCCTTCTTCTTGGCGCCGCGCATCACCTGGACCCTGGGGAACTCCTCGTTCAGCGTCACCGCGAGGTAGGGATAGCTCTTGTCGTCGCGGTACTTCACGTTGAACCGGGGGTCGTACTCCTTGATCCAGGAGTACTCCAGCTGGAGCGCCTCCACCTCGGTGGAGACGACCGTCCACTCGACGGAGGCCGCGGTGGTGACCATGGTCCGGGTGCGCGGGTGGAGATTCGCCAGGTCCTGGAAGTAGCTGGCGAGGCGGGAGCGCAGGCTCTTCGCCTTGCCGACGTAGATCACCCGGCGGTGCTCGTCACGGAACCGGTAGACCCCCGGCGAGTCGGGGATCTGTCCCGGCTTGGGGCGGTAGCTGGAGGGGTCGGCCATGCCGTCCACCCTACTGGCGGGCAGTGACAGTACGGGCACTCGCCGCCAGGTACATGACCGCTCCCTGGTGGTACGGGGCCGGAGCGGGAACGGATGCGCAGCGAGCCTTGTCGGAGAAAGATCAACCCGCTTCAATGCGGGGAACGTCAACCCGCTTCGTTGCGGGAAGCGCGGCGCTGCCCACGGGCCGGTGTGGCGACCCCACCTCCGTCCGTCCCGGCGCCCACGGGTCTCCCGCTTCCCTTGTTCCGTTCCCCTGCCCTCCTCTTCCCTTGTCCTTCCCTTTTCCCCTTCTGTCCCCGTTCCCCGGAGGAATGTATGGGCCATGCACATGCCGAGGCCGATCTGGCGCAGGCGTTGGACACCGGCCCGTTCCATCTGGCGCTGCGCGCCGCCCTCGCCGTGCGCGGCCTCCCGCTGCAGCGTGTCCAGCACCATCTCGCCCACCGCGGGATCAAGGTCGGCGTCACCAGCCTCAGCTACTGGCAGCAGGGCGCCCGCCGCCCGCAGCGCCCCGAGTCACTGCGGGCGGTGCGCGCGCTGGAAGACGTCCTCTGCCTGCCGGGGAACTCGCTGGTCCGGCTGCTCGGCACAGGCGACGACCAGGCGCACTGCCGCGCGGAGGCGGAACGTTCCAGTGGGCGCGTGGACCGGTCCGGCGCGGTGGAACGGCTCGTCGCCGGCCTCGGCCCGCCGGCGCCCGCGGACAGCGGGCTGCACACCGTGGGACACCACGAACGGGTCCGGATCGGGACGCGGGGACAGCTGCTCGGGCGGGAGTCGCAGCAGGTCGTACGCGTCCACCGCGACGGCGTCGACCGCTACCTCGCCGTCCACCACGGCGACCCCGGCTGCGACCTGGCGGCCGTGGAGGTCAGCGCCCGCGAGAACTGCCGTACCGGGCGGGTCCGATGTGACCGGGCGAGCGGCGTCATGGCCGTCGAGCTGCTCTTCGACACCCGGCTGCGGGTCGGTGAGACGTACGTCTTCGGCTACGGCTTCGCGGACGGGACGGGCGGCCGGAGTACGGAGTACGCGCGGGGCTTCGGCTCCGCGGGCGGTCAGTACATGCTGCAGGTGCACTTCGACGAGGGAGCGCCGCTGCCGGTGCGCTGCCGTCGCCTCTCCCGGGGCACCACAGGAGTGCCGCGCGGTCCCCGCACGGAACTGGCGCTCAGCGGGCGGCACCGCACGGTGCACCTCGTCGAGCAGGGGGTGCGGCCGGGGACGCTGGGGATCGGCTGGGACTGGGAGTGACGCCGCGGGCGCTAGGCGTCCGGGCCGGCCACGAGCCGGCCGCCCTCGGCCTTGACCGGCACCTCCGGCAGCGGGACGGTGGCCGGTCCGCGCAGCGCCTTGCCTGTCGTCACGTCGAAACGGCTGCCGTGGCACGGGCAGTTGCCCTCGGTGCCCTCCACCTTGTCGAGGACGCAGCCGGCGTGGGTGCACTGGGCGCTGAACGCCTTGTACTCGCCCTTCGCCGGGCAGTGCACGATCAGGCGCTGCTCGCGGTACAGCCTGGCCCCGCCGACGGGCACGGCGTCCGCGGCGCCGAGGTCGACCGGTGCGGTGGGGGTGGGGTTCTCCGCGTGGCCGAGCTTGGACTCGGTGGAACACCCCGCGACCCCCAGCCCGGCGGCGCCGGCCGCCCCGGCGAGGGCAGCGCCCTTCAGGACGGTACGGCGGGCGGCGGTCGGGGCCATCGGAACTCCACGGTTCGGCTGATCATGGTGGGGGACGCGGGCGTCACGTACCGCCAGACCCGACGATACCGGCGGAGATCGCCCTGCCGACGGCGGGGTGGTGGGGGCGCTGCATGGGGCGGGGTGACCGCTGCGCGGGGCCGTTCCCCTACCCTCCCCCCGCGGCCGCCAGGCTGCAGGGGGAGGGTAGGGGACAAGCCCGCCGCAGGCGCCACCCACCCGCACCCGCCGACACGCCCCCGCCGCGCCCCGACGTCACACCTTCCGGGCCCGCCCCGCCGTCTTCGCCGGCTTCCGCGCGGCCGGCTTCCGCGCCGCCGGCACCGCCGCCCCGCTCGCCGCCGCGTCGCTGATCCGCTCCACGTCCAGGATGTCCCGCAGGAACTTGCCGGTGTGGCTGGCCGGCACGCCCGCCACCTGCTCCGGCGTGCCCTCGGCGACCACCAGGCCACCCCCGTTGCCGCCCTCGGGACCCATGTCGATGACCCAGTCCGCCGTCTTGATGACGTCGAGGTTGTGCTCGATGACGATCACCGAGTTGCCCTTGTCGACGAGCCCGGACAGCACCGTGATCAGCTTGCTGATGTCCTCGAAGTGCAGACCGGTCGTCGGCTCGTCCAGGACGTAGACCGTCCGGCCCGTCGACCGCTTCTGGAGCTCGGACGCCAGCTTCACGCGCTGCGCCTCACCGCCGGAGAGCGTCGGCGCGGGCTGGCCCAGCCTGACGTACCCGAGGCCGACCTCGTTGAGGGTGCGCAGATGGCGGGAGATCGTCGGGACGGCCTCGAAGAAGTCCAGCGCCTCCTCGATCGGCATGTCCAGGACCTCCGCGATGGACTTGCCCTTGTAGTGGACGTCCAGCGTCTCGCGGTTGTACCGCGCCCCGTGGCAGACCTCGCACGGGACGTACACGTCCGGCAGGAAGTTCATCTCGATCTTGATCGTGCCGTCGCCGGAGCAGTTCTCGCAGCGGCCGCCCTTGACGTTGAAGGAGAACCGGCCCGGCAGATAGCCGCGGACCTTGGCCTCCATCGTCTCCGCGAAGAGCTTGCGGACGTGGTCGAAGACGCCCGTGTACGTCGCCGGGTTGGACCGCGGAGTGCGGCCGATGGGCGACTGGTCGACGTGGACGACCTTGTCGACGAGGTCGTCGCCGTCTACCCGGGTGTGGCGGCCCGGCACCGACTTCGCGCCGTTCAGCTCGCGGGCGAGGTGGGTGTAGAGGATGTCGTTGACCAGGGTCGACTTTCCGGAGCCGGAGACGCCGGTGACCGCTGTCAGGACCCCGAGCGGGAAAGCGACGTCGATGTCCTGGAGGTTGTTCTCCCGGGCGCCGTGCACGGTCAGCCGGCGCGCCGGGTCGACCGGGCGGCGCAGGTCCGGTGTGGCGATGGACCGCTTGCCGGACAGGTACTGCCCGGTGATGGACTCCTTGTTGGCGAGCATCTGCTTCAACGGGCCGGAGTGCACGACCTTGCCGCCGTGCTCGCCCGCGCCGGGGCCGATGTCGACGACCCAGTCGGCGACCTTGATGGTGTCCTCGTCGTGCTCGACGACGATGAGGGTGTTGCCCATGTCACGGAGCCGGACGAGGGTCTCGATCAGCCGGTGGTTGTCGCGCTGGTGGAGGCCGATGGAGGGCTCGTCCAGGACGTAGAGCACGCCGACGAGGCCGGAGCCGATCTGGGTGGCGAGCCGGATGCGCTGGGCCTCGCCTCCGGAGAGGGTGCCGGCGGCGCGGTTGAGCGACAGATAGTCCAGGCCGACGTCGACCAGGAAGCGCAGCCGCTCGTTGACCTCCTTGAGGACCCGCTCGGCGATCTTCTTGTCGCGGGCGTTGAGCTTGAGGCGGCCGAGGAACTCGGCGCACTCGCTGATCGACATCGCGGAGACCTCGGCGATGGACTTCTCCATCACGGTGACCGCGAGGACGATCGGCTTGAGCCGGGTGCCCTCGCAGGTCGGACAGGGCACCTCGCGCATGTAGCCCTCGAAGCGCTCCCTGCTGGAGTCGCTCTCGGCCTCGGAGTGCCGCCGCTTGACGAACTGGACGGCGCCTTCGAAGGCCGGGGTGGTCCAGGCGCGCTCGCGTCCGTAGCGGTTGCGGTAGCGGACCTCGAGCTGCGTCTTGTGGCCGTGGAGCAGGGCCTTCTTGGCACGGGCGGGCAGCCCGGCCCAGGGCATGTCCGTGGAGAAGCCGAGCGCCTGGGCGAGCCCGTCGATCAGGCGGCCGAAGTACTCCTTGGTGTGGCCGTGCGACCACGGGTGGATCGCTCCCTCGTCGAGGGACTTCTCCTCGTCGGGGACGATCAGCTCCGGGTCGACCTCCATGCGGGTGCCGATGCCGGTGCAGTCGGGGCAGGCGCCGAAGGGCGAGTTGAACGAGAAGGAGCGGGGCTCGAGCTCCTCGAACGACAGGTCGTCGTACGGGCAGTACAAGTGCTCCGAGAACATCCGCTCGCGCTCGGGGTCGTCCTCCGCGAGGTCGACGAAGTCGAGCACGATCATGCCGCCGGAGAGCCCGAGGGCGGTCTCGACGGAGTCGGTGAGCCGGCGCTTGGCGGAGTCCTTCACGGTGAGGCGGTCGACGACCACCTCGATGGTGTGCTTCTCCTGCTTCTTCAGCGTGGGCGGCTCGGCGAGCTGGATGGTCTTCCCGTCGACCCGCGCCCTGCTGTAGCCCTTGGTCTGCAGGTCGGAGAAGAGGTCGACGAACTCGCCCTTGCGCTCGCGCACCAGCGGAGAGAGCACCTGGAAACGGCTTCCCTCGGGCAGCTCGAGCACCTTGTCGACGATGGCCTGCGGCGACTGGCGCGAGATGGGCCGGCGGCACTCGGGGCAGTGCGGCTTGCCGATCCGCGCGAACAGCAGGCGCAGGTAGTCGTAGACCTCGGTGATCGTGCCGACCGTGGAGCGCGGGTTGCGCGAGGTCGACTTCTGGTCGATCGAGACGGCCGGGGAGAGGCCCTCGATGAAGTCCACGTCCGGCTTGTCCATCTGTCCGAGGAACTGCCGGGCGTAAGAGGAGAGCGACTCGACGTACCGGCGCTGCCCCTCGGCGAAGATCGTGTCGAACGCGAGGGAGGACTTGCCCGATCCCGAGAGCCCGGTGAACACGATGAGGGAGTCACGCGGGAGGTCGAGCGAGACGTTCTTCAGATTGTGCTCGCGAGCGCCGCGAACGATGAGACGGTCGGCCACGCCGGTCCGCACCTTTCTACATAGAAGCGGAGGCACAGCCCCCGTCCCGGACTGGGACCCAGTCTTCGGGGGCGGCCAGAAGATGAATGCCTGACTTTCAAGGATGCCTCCACCGAGCGTATAGCACGCGCATTCGATTTACGGACGCGTGCCGACAGCTTCACCCGATCGAGTGGGCGGAGCTAGGGTCGACCTCATGATCGATCCCGTGAGCGACCTCCGCTCTGTACGTGAAGCGACGGACCGACTCCTCACCGCGGCCGCCGGACTGGACAACGCCGCGCTGGCCGGGCCGTCACGACTGCCGGGCTGGACCCGCGGCCATGTGCTCGCCCATATCTCCCGTAACGCCGACGCGCTCGTAAATGTTCTCGAGGGCCGCCCGATGTATGTCACAGGCGAGGCCCGCGACGCCGACATCGAGCGCGACGCGCCCCGCGCGCTCTCCGAGCAGCTCGACGACCTGCGCGCCACGGCCGCGCGCTTCCAGGACGCCGGTGCCGCACCGGGCGACTGGGAGCGCACCGTCGAACTGCGCAACGGTGTGACCGACCGCGCGGCCCGGGTCCCCTTCCGCCGCCTCGTCGAGGTCGAGCTGCACCATGTCGACCTCGGAGTGGGCTACGAGCTCGAGGACCTGCCCAAGGAGTTCACCGAGCGCGAGACCGCCTTCCTGGCGGACCGCTGGAGCGGGCGCGCGGACGTGCCCCCGACCCGTGTACTGGCCGGCGGCGGCGAGTGGCGGACCGGTGGCACGGAGGGTACTCCCGTCACCGTCTCCGGCTCCCCCGCCGATGTGCTGGGCTGGCTCTCGGGCCGCCGCACCGGCACGGGCCTGGAGTCCGCCGGGGGCCCGTTGCCCGTACTGCCGGCGCTGTAGGCCGCTATAGGCTGAGACCCATGACATACAGCGGAGCGGTGAAGGTCGGTGGCCCGGCGGACGTGCACGAGCTCGCCGACCTGATGATCTCCAAGGTCGCGGTCGGACCGATGGACAACAACGCCTATCTGCTGCGCTGCCGGGCCACCGGCGAGCAGCTGCTGATCGACGCGGCGGCCGATCCGGACACGCTGCTTCAACTGATCGGCGACGACTCCGTCGCCGGGGTCGTCACGACCCACCGGCACGGCGACCACTGGCAGGCGCTGGAGGACGTGGTCAGGGCCACCGGCGCCCGCACGTACGCCGGCCGTCACGACGCGGAAGGCATCCCCGTGCCGACCGACGTACCGGTCGAGGACGGGGACACCATCCGGGTCGGACGGGTGGAGCTGACCGCCCGCCACCTGGTGGGCCACACCCCCGGCTCGATCGTGCTCGTCTACGACGACCCGCACGGCCACCCGCACGTCTTCACCGGCGACTGCCTGTTCCCGGGCGGCGTGGGCAACACCAACAAGGACCCGAAGGCGTTCACCAGCCTGCTGGACGGCGTGGAGGAGAAGCTCTTCGCCGCGCTTCCCGACGAGACCTGGGTCTACCCGGGGCACGGCAAGGACACCACCCTGGGCGAGGAGCGCCCGCACCTCGCCGAGTGGCGCGAACGCGGCTGGTAGGTCGCGCAGCGGCCGTCATCCGGCCACGGACGTGAAGCCGTTCCCGCCGCCCGGCGGGAACGGCCCGAGGCCCAGCAGGCCCGTGACCGTGCCGGTGGTCAGCGTGTGCCAGTCGGCGGCGCCCCGCAGCATCGCGTGGTCGCCGCCGGGCATCGACAGCGTGTGGACCTCCGCGCCCGCGGCCCCGGCCCGGTCGGCGAAGGCCCAGGTCTCCTCCGGGTCGGTGACCCGGTCCCGGTCGCCGTGCAGCAGCACGGCACGTTTGCCGGTCAGATGCTCCACGGGCTCCCCGGCGGGGCACCACGGGGCGAGTCCCACCACCGCCGACACCAGTGGATGACCGGCGGCGTGCAGGGCGGCGCGGCCGCCCATCGAGTGGCCGACCAGGACGGTGGGAACGGGCCCGACGGCCGCCGCGAGTTCGTCGAGCGCCCGCAGGGCGTCACGGCCCGCGTCGGCACGTGAGCCGTTCCATCCCCGGTACGCGTAGCGGACCCGGCCCAGCGCGATGCCGTGCCCCGCGGTGGCGCGGGCGAGGGACCGGGCGAAGGGCCTCATCCGCGCACTGGGCAGGTTGAGCGCCGGCGGCGGCTCCAGCGCGTCGGCGCGGCCGCCGTGGAGCAGCAGGACGGCGGCCGCGGCCGGGGTCACGAACCGGTCGAGGCGCAGCGCCTCCCCGGTCACGGTGCCGGTGTCCTTCGTGCTTCTGCGGATGAGGATGGCCATCCCTTCCTCGGTCTGCCGGTCTGCCGGTCTGCCGGTCGCGGATGTCGGGGCGCGACGGGCTTCGTCCGGCAGTCGCCGATCGCCTGCGTCACGGTATGCGACGCCGGGCGCCGTGGCGGATCGGGGCCGAGCGCGCACCGGCGGGTGCGGACTGTCTGCCGTCCGCACCCGCCGGGTGTTGTCCGTCGCTCACGCCGGGGCCGCCGGCCCCTGGACGTCAGGCCTTGATGTTCTTCTTCTCCACGGCGTTCTTCTCCTCCACGGCGTTGGCCGCTTCCCGCTTCGAGGCGATCAGGCTGGTGACCGTCGTGGTGACGAGGACACCGCAGATGACGGCCAGCGAGAAGGGGATGGAGATCTCCGGGACGTGCACGCCGCTCTCGTGCAGGGCGTGCAGCACCAGCTTCACGCCGATGAAGCCGAGAATGACCGACAGGCCGTAGCTGAGGTGGACCAGCTTCTTCAGCAGCCCGCCGATGAGGAAGTAGAGCTGCCGCAGACCCATCAGCGCGAAGGCGTTGGCGGTGAAGACGATGTACGGGTCCTGGGTGAGACCGAAGATCGCGGGGATGGAGTCCAGCGCGAAGAGCACATCGGTGGTGCCGATGGCGAGCATGACGACCATCAGCGGCGTCAGGACGCGCTTGCCGTTGTTGCGTATGAAGAGCTTGGTGCCGTGGTACTTGTCGGCGACACCGAAGCGGTGCTCGATCGACCTGAGGAGCCTGTTCTCCTCGAACTCCTCCTCCTCGTCGCCGGAGCGAGCCTCCTGGACGAGCTTCCAGGCGGTGTAGATGAGGAACGCGCCGAAGATGTAGAACACCCAGGAGAAGCTGGCGATGATGGCGGCGCCGGCGGCGATGAAGATGGCGCGCAGCACCAGTGCTATCAGCACACCGATGAGCAGCACTCGCTGCTGGAGGTGCGACGGCACCGCGAACTTCGCCATGATCAGGACGAAGACGAAGAGGTTGTCGACGCTCAGCGACTTCTCGGTGATGAAGCCCGCGAAGAACTCGCCCGACGCCTGGCTCTCGCCCGCGAAGAGCAGACCGAGGCCGAAGAGCACGGCCAGCACGATCCAGACCACGGTCCAGATGCCGGCTTCCCTGATCGATACGTCGTGGGGCTTGCGCCCGATGAAGAAGTCGACCGCGATGAGGGCGCTCAGACCGAGAATGGTCAGCACCCAGAGGGTCATAGAAACGTCCACTGCGCCTCCGGCGTCGTACGGCAACTGATCAGCGTTGTCGCTGCCGGAGGTCTCCTCCACCCGGGCGGTCCACCGCCGCGGGCCGGCGCCCCGGGACTTCTCTGTCTGTCCGTATTGACGGGCGCGCCGCGAGCCGGGAGTACTCCCCTCCGCGCAAAGAACGGTACATGAAAGGACAAGGAAAGGTAAAGAGGAAGGTAAAGCGAAGCTCAAGTCGCCTGGTCAGCCAGGGTCGACGAGATATCCGCAGATCAGACGGGATCCGTGCGGATCAACGGCCCCAGGACCGGCGGGCCTCCGTCACACGGGACAGCACTTGGCGCAGCACATCGCTGCCGGGCGGCACGGTCAGCGGCTCGTACGTCCAGGCATGGCGCACCCACGGGTCGGCGAGGTGGTCGTCGGGGACCGGGGTGATCCGCAGCAGCGAGCGCCACAGCGGGTCGAGGACCGGGCCGTAGGCGGTGGCGTCCTCGCGGTCCGCCACCATCAGCAGATGGACCCCGACGGCCGGGCCCTCGTCCGCCAGATAGCGCAGCTGGTTGACCGCGCGGTCGTCGAAGCCGTGCGGGAAGTCGTTGACGATCAACAGCTGTTCGCCGGTGTCGAGGTCGGGCGGGAGCGCGTCGGCGGCGCCGCCGCGCACCGCCATCGTCACCAGATCGACCCGCTCGGTGAGCTTGGCGAGGAGGGCGCTCACACCCTGCGCCCCGGCAGCCGGCGGGCCCGCGAGGGCCCCGGAGTCGACCAGGGGCGCCAACGACGCGGCGGCCGTGCCGGCCGGGTCGATCGCGTGGACGGTGAACTCGCCGGGCGGGTGCACCGCGAGCAGGCGGGCGGCGAGCATGACCGCCGAGTCGGTGGCCAGCCGCCGCAGCTGCGCCTCGTCCATCGCCAGCGCGGCGTCCGAGCTCGCGCGCCCGCTGTCCACCCACAGGCCGCGCTCGAGCGGCAGCCGCACCAGGCACGGGATGCGCAGCTCGGGGCTCTCCGGGAGATGGAGGTCGCCCAGGCGCAGCGCCATCGGGACCTCCATGGGGACGCGGTAGGCGTGCCAGCAGGGGTTGTCCCAGCGGGCGAACGCGGGCGGCAGCGCCGGCTCGACGACCTCCGACTCGGCGGTCAGCTGGGCCAGGTCCCGGTCGAGTGCCTGGCGTGCCTGGTCGGTCAGCTGCTCGCACTTCGCGCGCGCCGCGGCCCTGGCGGCGTCCCCCGTGTTCCCGATGCGGCTGCGCGGGTCGGACAGGACGTGGTCGAGCTCTTTGTCCATCCGGGACTCGGCGAACTCGACGGCACTGCGGTACGCGGCGACGGTCCGGGCGAGGTCCTCGAACATGCCCCAGACCTGGTTGTAGAGGCGCTCCTCCATGGACCAGCCGCTGGCGTCGCCCGCCACCGGTGCGGCCGGACGGCCGGGCTCCGCCGGACCGGCGGCCGGAGCCGGCGGGGGCGGGGCCGACTGCCTGCGCGGATGCGCGTAGTTGATGGGCCCGGCCGGCATCTGCGGGGGGTCGCCGGGCCCGGGGGTCTGCTGCGCAGGGGTGGCCGCCGCAGGGTGCCCGGTGCGGCCGTCGGCCGGCGTGCCGTCCGCCGGGGACTGGCGGTCCGGGCCGGACGTGGGTGCCGCGGCCTCCGCGGTGGACGTGCTCACCCGGGCGGGCTCGGCGCGCTGCGTACGCGGCACGGCCGCCTCCTGGATGGTCGCCGCCGTCCGTGCGGCGGCCTCCATGCCCTGGTCGGCGAGGAGTTGGGCCAGCCCTCCGGCGTACCCCTGACCCACCGCGCGGACCTTCCAGGCGCCCTGGCGGCGGTACAGCTCGACCGCGACGACCGCGGTCTCGCTGTCCAGGCCGGTGATGGTGAAGCTGGCGAGCTCGGCACCGTCCTGGCCCATGACCGCGACGAACGGCGCGGCGGTGGTGCCGAAGCGGTCGGGTCCGCCGGTACCCTCGGGGAGCGCGAGCAGCACATTGACCTGCTGCACCTCCCCCGGCACCGCGGCGAGGTCGACGGCGAAGCGCGGCGACTGCTCGGCGCCCCCCGGCACCTCGACACCGGGCAGGGCGGGCACGCCGGGGTGGGCCACCCACTCCTCGCGCGCGGTGCCCTGCTCGCCGGAGCAGGTGGCGCAGGCGACGACCGGATGGCCTGCCGACACCCGGATCTCGAGTCGGGTGTCGGGCAGGGGGTGGTTCTGCCCCCGGACCAGCTCGGCCGTCATCGCTCTGTCCCCTCAGTGCTCTGCTGTGTGCGGTCGTTGCGCGTCGTGCGGTCGGTGCCTGTTGTGCGGTGCGCGTGCGCGCGGTCTCTGTCCGTGTGCGCGGTCCGGATGCGGGCAGCTCCCGGCGGCCGTGCCTCCGGGAGCTGCGGTGCGACTCGGGACTGCCGGGTCTACAGGTGCGGCAGGATGGCCGGCATCAGGTCCTGGAACGTCCGGCCGTTGGCCGGGTTGCCGAGGGCCGTCATCTGCCATCCGGCACCGGCGCGGTGCACCTTCGCCATGATCTGGGCGGTGTACTGGCCGCCGCCGTCGAGCGTGTACCGCGCGAGCTCCTGGCCGTTGGTCTCGTCCACGATGCGGCAGAAGGCGTTCTGCACCTCCTGGAACGTCTGTCCGGTGAACGAGTTCACCGTGAAGACGATCTGGTCGATGTGGACGGGCACCCGCTGCAGGTCGACGAGGATCGCCTCGTCGTCGCCGCCGGAACCGGCGCCGCCGACCAGGTTGTCGCCGGTGTGCTTGACCGAGCCGTCGTCGCTGACGAGGTGGCGGAAGAAGACCACGTCGACCGGCTGCTTGTCGGCGAACAGCACCGCGGAGGCGTCCAGGTCCACCTCACGCGTGCGCGAGCCGAACAGACCGCGACGGGGTGCCGCCTGCCAGCCGAGGCCCATCCGCACCGCCGTGAGGGTGCCCCCGTCACTCTTCTGCAGGCTGATGGCCTGGCCCTTGGTCATGTTGACCGTCACGCGCTGTCCCCTTCTCGCGATTTGCCACCGCCCATGTGTGCGGTTGTCCAAGTACCCTACGCAGTCGCACCGACAGCGCGGCGGGGCCGTCTGTTTTTGTGTCGGTCTTGCAACACAGCGATCCTGTCCGGCCGTCACGGCCGGCCCTGTGGGCTCACGCGAGCCCTGCCTCCTTCATCTGGCGCAGTTCCTTCTTCAGTTCGCTCACCTCGTCACGCAGGCGGGCCGCGACCTCGAACTGGAGCTCCGCGGCGGCCGCGCGCATCCGGTCGGTCATCTCCTCGATGATTCCGGCCAGTTCGGTGGCCGGGCGGTCGGTGAGGATCTCGCCCTTGCGGCCCGCTCCCGCGCCGGAGCGGAGCGAGGGGACGGGAGCCTTGGCGCCCTTGCCCGGCTTGTCGGCCTTCATCTGACGGTAGCCGGTGCCCAGCAGCTGTTCGGTGTCGACCTCTTCGCGCGCGATGGTCGCCACGATGTCGTTGATCTTCTTGCGGAGCGGCTGCGGGTCGATGCCCTTCTCCGTGTTGTACGCGATCTGCTTCTCCCGGCGGCGGTTGGTCTCCTCGATGGCCTTCTCCATCGCCGGGGTGATCTTGTCCGCGTACATATGGACCTGGCCGGACACGTTGCGCGCCGCGCGGCCGATGGTCTGGATCAGGGACGTGCCGGAGCGCAGGAAGCCCTCCTTGTCCGCGTCGAGGATCGCGACCAGCGACACCTCGGGCAGGTCGAGCCCCTCGCGCAGGAGGTTGATGCCGACCAGGACGTCGTACTCGCCGGCGCGCAGTTCCCGCAGCAGTTCTACGCGGCGCAGCGTGTCGACGTCGCTGTGCAGATAGCGGACCTGGATGCCCAGCTCGAGGAAGTACTCCGTCAGGTCCTCGGCCATCTTCTTGGTCAGTGTGGTGACCAGGACCCGCTCGTCCTTCTCGGTGCGCTCGCGGATCTCGTGGACCAGGTCGTCGATCTGGCCCTCCGTGGGCTTGACGACGACCTGCGGGTCGATGAGGCCGGTGGGCCGGATGATCTGCTCGACGAAGCCGTCGCCGCGGGAGAGCTCGTAGGTGCCCGGGGTGGCCGACAGATACACGGTCTGGCCGATGCGCTCCCTGAACTCCTCCCACTTCAGCGGGCGGTTGTCCAGCGCGGACGGCAGCCGGAAGCCGTGGTCGACGAGCGTGCGCTTGCGGGACGCGTCGCCCTCGTACATGGCGCCGATCTGCGGGACGGTGACGTGCGACTCGTCGATGACGAGGAGGAAGTCCTCCGGGAAGTAGTCGAGAAGGGTGTTCGGCGGGGAGCCGGGGTCGCGGTCGTCGAAGTGCATCGAGTAGTTCTCGATGCCCGAGCAGGAGCCGATCTGGCGCATCATCTCGATGTCGTACGTGGTGCGCATGCGCAGCCGCTGGGACTCGAGCAGCTTGCCCTGCTTGTCGAGCTCGGCCAGGCGCTGCTCCAGCTCCGCCTCGATGCCGTTGACCGCCTTCTCCATGCGCTCCGGACCCGCCACGTAGTGGCTGGCGGGGAACACGTACAGCGACTGGTCCTCACTGAGGATCTCGCCGGTCAGCGGATGGAGGGTGGACAGGGCCTCGATCTCGTCGCCGAACATCTCGATGCGGACGGCGAGCTCCTCGTAGACCGGGAAGATCTCGATGGTGTCGCCGCGGACCCGGAACGTGCCCCGCTGGAACGCCGTGTCGTTGCGCGTGTACTGGATGTCGACGAAGCGGCGCAGCAGCTGGTCGCGGTCGATCTCGTCGCCGACCTTGAGCTGCACCATCCGGTCCACGTATTCCTGCGGGGTGCCCAGGCCGTAGATGCAGGAGACGGAGGCAACCACGACGACGTCGCGCCGGGTGAGGAGCGAATTCGTCGCGGAGTGGCGCAGCCGCTCGACCTCCTCGTTGATCGAGGAGTCCTTCTCGATGTAGGTGTCCGACTGCGGGACGTACGCCTCGGGCTGGTAGTAGTCGTAGTACGAGACGAAGTACTCCACCGCGTTGTTCGGGAGGAGCTCGCGGAACTCGTTCGCCAGCTGGGCGGCCAGGGTCTTGTTCGGAGCCATGACCAGGGTGGGGCGCTGGAGCTTCTCGATCATCCAGGCCGTGGTCGCCGACTTGCCCGTGCCGGTCGCGCCGAGCAGGACGACGTCCTTCTCACCGGCACGGACACGTCGCTCCAGCTCGGTGATGGCCGTCGGCTGGTCGCCGCTGGGCCGGAAGGGGCTGACGACCTCGAAAGGCGCCACCGTACGTTCGATCTTGGAAACGGGCCGCATGCAACAACCGTACGACCCACCACTGACAGTCGAGTCCCGGACGGCGGCGGACCGGCGGGCTCAGAAGCGTTCCGCCCCGAAGTGACTGCGCCGACGACGGCGCTCCGCGGCCCGGTCCGCGGGGCGGCGGAACGTCGTCGCCGGCATGCCGTACACCGGGGCCCTGCCGCCTCGCCCGTGCCGCTCGCCGCCCGACACCAGGAGCGGGTCGAACATCACGACGGCACCGGCGAGCAGCAGGAACACCGCGGGCCCGACCAGCATGGGGCCGATGAGCGTGGCGGGCGGATCACCGGCGACGGCGACGGCGGCCGCGTCGACCGCCTCGACAGCCTCGTGGAGATGGACGCTGACGGCGGCCATGCCGGTGTAGTGCATCCCGCTCACCGCGAGGCCCATCACGAGGGCGGCGCCCAGGCTCGCCAGGAATCCGCTCACCGAGACGGACGCCCACAGGGCCGCGGTCGCCGCGACCACGGCGATCACCACGGAGAGGGCGACGGTGGGCGTGTCGTACTCGAGGCTGCCCTGGAGCCGCATTCCGGCCATGCCGAGGTAGTGCATGGACGCCACGCCCAGCCCGGTGATCGCCCCGCCGGTGATCAGGGACATCCGGGTGGCGCCCCGCTGCCCGACGACGAAGATCCCGATGCCGACCATCACGATGCCCACGACCAGGCTGGCGAAGGTCGTCGCCCGGTCGTAGCCGATGGGGATCTCCTCGACGGTGAAGCCCATCATGGCGATGAAGTGCATGCTCCATATGCCCGAGCCGATGGCGATCGCGCCGAGCACCAGCCAGCCCGGCCGGTACGAGCCACCGTCCCGCAGGGACCGGGTGGTGCAGCGCAGCCCCAGAGCGCCTCCGAGGCATGCCATCAGATAGGCCGCCACCGGGGTGACGAGGCCGTAGCCGAATCCGTCGACCGTGCCCTGCATCCGTTTTGCACCCTTCGTCCCGCGCGATCCCCCGCCGCCCCGCGATCCCCGCGGTCTCTGAGGGAACGTCTGGTTCTGGGCGAGGGTACGGCCCGCGGAAGTGTATGCAAATGTCTCGGCGGAGATTTGTCGACCCCGACGCGCCGTGTCCGCTCCGCCGTGCCCGCCGGGCTCCGCCGGAAAGGCTCCGACGGCGATCCGTTCACCCTCCGGCCATACTTCGCCTGTGCCTCGTTGGCCGGGGACTGTCACTCTCGGCCCGTCCGTGCTCCGACCGACGTGAGGAAGAACCCGTGTACGCACGCCCCCTCGCCGCACTGGCCGCCACGACTCTGGGACTCACCACGCTGGTCCTGCCCGGTTCCGCCACGGGCGCCGAGCACACCGCCGCGGCCACGGACGGCCCGCAGGTGATCGCACACCGAGGCGCCTCCGGCTCTGCGCCGGAGAACACCCTCGCGGCGGTCGACCTCGCCGACGCCATGGGCTTCGCCTGGGTGGAGAACGACGTCCAGCGCACCAGGGACGGCGAGCTCGTGGTCGTCCACGACGACTCACTCGCCCGGACCACCGACGTGGAGCAGAAGTTCCCCGCCCGCGCCCCGTGGAAGGTGAAGGACTTCACCGCCGCGGAGATCGCCACCCTGGACGCGGGCAGCTGGCGCGGCGCCCAGTGGGCCGGCGCCCGGGTGCCGACGCTGAAGGAGTACCTGAACCGGGTGGACGAGAACCGGCAGAAGCTGCTGCTGGAGATCAAGAAGCCCGAGCTCTACCCGGGCATCGAGCAGGACACGCTGCGGGTGCTCGGCGAGGAGGGCTGGCTCGACCGGAGCCATGTGCGCGGCAGGCTCGTCATCCAGAGCTTCGGCGCGGACAGCGTCAGGGCCGTGCACCGCGAGCGGCCCGACATCACGACCGGCTTCCTCGGCAGGCCCGCGGTGGCGGACCTGCCGGTGTACGCGGCGTTCACCGACCAGATCAACCCCTCGCACACGTCCCTCACCGCCGAGTACGTCGCCGCGGTGCACGCGCTCAAGGGCGCCCACGGCAAGCCGCTGCGGGTCAGCACCTGGACCGTGAACGACGCGGCGGCCGCCGAGCGGGTCGCCGGCTTCGGCGTGGACGGGATCATCACCAACCACCCCGACGTCGTACGGGACGCGGTGGGCTGAGCAAATCCGGCCCGGCTGTCAGTGGCCGGCCGTACCGTGGTCCGCATGAAGACGTTCGAGTGGACCGTGATCGGCACGGACGTCGGTCCGCTGTTCCTCGCCGCGACCGACGTCGGCCTGGTCAGCGTGGTCTTCCACGCCTCACCAGCCGTGCGGGACCGCGCCGTGGGACAGCTGGCGGGCCGTCTCGGGGCCGCGCCCGTCGAGGACGCGACGGGCAGGCTCGCCGAGCCGATACGCCGGTTCGAGGCCTACTTCGCGGGCACGCTGCACGACTTCGCGCTGCCGCTGGACTGGTCGCTCTCGGCCGGTTTCAACCGGCAGGTGCTGCGGGAGCTGCTGTCCGGCGTGGAGTACGGCACGGTCGTCGGATACGGGGACCTCGCGGCCCGCGTCGGGCAGCCGGGCGCGGCGCAGGCCGTGGGCGCCGCGATGGGGTCCAATCCGCTGCCGGTCGTGGTGCCGTGCCACCGGGTGGTCGAGACCGACGGCGGGCTCGGGGGCTTCGGGGGAGGTCTGGAGACCAAACGGCAGCTGCTGGCACTGGAGGGCGTCCTGCCGCAGCCGTTGTTCTGACGCTCCCGTCGCTCCCGCTGCCGGAGGTCCGCTCTGGCACACTGCGTCAGTGACCACGACCCCCGACGCCGCTGACATACCCGAGGCTCCCAGGGCCGGGGTGCCGGCCGCCGCCGACCTGCCCTCGATACGCCGGCGCATCAACGCGGTGCTGATCGCGAGCCAGATCCTCGGCGGTCTCGGGGTGGCCACCGGAATCGCACTGGCCGCGGTGCTCGCACAGCAGGTCAGCGGCACCGAGGCGCTGTCGGGGCTCGCTCCGACCGCCACCGTCGCCGGGACCGCGCTGCTGTCCGTACCGCTGGCCGCGCTGATGACCTCGCGAGGCCGCCGCCCCGGGCTGGTCCTCGCCTATCTCGTCGGCGCGCTGGGCGCAGGAGTGGTCGTCGTGGCCGCCGTCATCGGCAGCTTTCCTCTGCTGCTCGTCGGCATGGCCGGCTTCGGCGGCGCGTCGTCCGCGAATCTGCAGGCCCGTTTCGCCGCCGCCGACCTCGCCGAGCCCGAGCGGCGCGGGCGGGCCATCTCCACCGTCGTGTGGGCGACGACGATCGGCGCGGTCCTCGGGCCCAACATCGCCTCCCCCGCCGGCCGGAGTGTGACCGGACTCGGCATCCCGGCGGCCGCCGGCCCGTTCCTCTGGGCGGCCGGGGTGTTCCTCGTCTCGGCGGTGCTCGTCCTCGTACTGCTGCGGCCCGACCCGCTGCTCACCGCCCGGGCCATGTCCCCGACAGACAACTCCCCGAAGGGCCGGTCGCTCAAGGCGGGCCTGCAGGCCGTACGCGAGTCGCCCATGGCCAGGCTGGCACTGGTGACCGTGGCCGTCTCGCACACCGCCATGGTGTCGATCATGTCGATGACCCCGGTCGCGCTCAGCCACCACGGCGCCGGCATCGAACTGATCGGCCTGGTGATCAGCGGCCATATCGCGGGCATGTACGCCTTCTCGCCGGTGATGGGCCGGCTCACGGACCACTTCGGGCGGCTCGCGGTGATCGGCCTCGCGGCGGGGCTGCTCTGCACGGCCGCGCTGCTGGCCGGGACGGCGGGCGCGAGCCACGGGCAGACCGCGGCCGGGCTGTTCGTCCTCGGACTCGGCTGGTCGGCGGGGCTGGTCGCCGGCTCCACCCTGCTCACCGAGTCCGTTCCGCAGCCCACGCGGGCGGCGGTCCAGGGCCTGTCCGACCTGACGATGAACACGGCGGCGGGCATCGGCGGCGCGGCGGCGGGACTGGTGGTGGCGCAGGCCGGGTACGGGTGGCTGAACGTGATCGGCGCACTGCTGCTGCTTCCGATGGCCGGACTGGCGATGCGGCGGGCACTGGCCCCGCGGTAGCGGCCGGGGCGCCGGGCCCGCCCGGTCCCGATGTTTGCGGCCGCCTCGGCCGCGCCAGGGATGGGACATGTCCCAGACCGCAGTCATAGTGTCCGAAGAGGTACGGGAAGCACTCCGCAATGGGGCTCCCGTCGTGGCCCTGGAGTCGACGATCATCGCGCACGGGCTGCCGCGTCCGCGCAATCTGAGCGTCGCCGCGGAGCTGGAGGCGCTCGTCCGCGTCGGCGGCGCGGTCCCCGCGACCGTCGCCGTACTCGACGGAAGAGCCCGGGTCGGCCTCACCAAGGCCGAGCTGGAGCGGGTCGCCGGCGACCCGGACATGCGCAAGCTGGGCCATCGCGACCTCGCCCCCGCCCTCGCCACGGGCACGAGCGGCGCGACGACCGTCTCCGCCACGGCGTTCCTCGCCGACCGGGCGGGCGTCCGCGTCTTCGCGACCGGTGGGCTCGGCGGTGTGCACCGGGGCTGGACCGAGACGCAGGACGAGTCGGCGGACCTGCGGCTGCTCGCCCACGTGGGCGTGACCGTGGTGTGCGCGGGCGTGAAGTCGATCCTGGACGTCCCGGCGACGCTGCAGCGGCTGGAGACGCTCGGCGTCACGGTGATCGGGTACGGCACGGACCGGTTCCCGGGCTTCTATCTGGCCTCCTCCGGCGAACCGGTCGACTGGACCGTCCGCTCGCCCGCCGAGGCCGCCGCCGTGATGCGCGCCCAGGACGCCGTCGGCGAACCGTACTCCTCACTGATCGTGGCCAACCCCGTCCCGGTGGCGGAGCAGTTGGACCCGGCGCTGCACGACCGGGTGCTGGCACGGTCGCTCGACGAGGCGCGGGAGGAGGGCGTCACGGGTCAGGCCGTGACACCGTTCCTCCTCGAACGGCTGATGCGGTACACCGGCGGCGCGTCCCTCGAGGCCAACCTGGCGGCGGTGCGCGGCAATGTACGGCTGGCGGCGCTGATCGCAGCGGCGTACGCGTGACGGGTCTCCTCGTCGTGGGCGAGGTCGTCACCGATGTCGTCGCCCGGTACAGCACGCCGCTCGCGCCCGGCACGGACACCGCCGCGCGGATCCGTGTCCTGCCCGGCGGCGCCGGCTCCAACGTGGCGTGCTGGGCGGCCCATCGGGGATGCCGCGAGGTGCGGCTGCTCGCCCGGGCGGGCGTCGCCGACCTGGAGTGGCACGCGAAGCAGCTGCGCGCGGCAGGGGTGGTGCCGCTGCTCGTGCCCGACGACGAGGTTCCGACCGCGACGGTCGTCGCGCTCGTGGACGCCACCGCCGAGCGGACGTTCCTCACCGACAGCGGCGCGGTGCTGCGGCTGTGCCCGGCGGACTGGTCAGCGTCGATGCTTGACGGCGTCGGCCATCTGCATCTGTCCGGCTATCTGTTCTTCTCCCACACCAGCCGGGCCGCCGCACTGAGCGCCATGGCGGCGGCATGCGCCAGGGGCGTGCCGGTGAGCGTGGACCCCGCCTCCACCGGCTTCATCGCCGAACTGGGCGTCGGGCGCGTGCTGTCGGTCCTCGAGGGCGTGGACGTCCTGCTCCCGAACGCGGACGAGGCCCGGCTCCTGACCGGTCTGCCCGACCCGGCGGAAGCCGCCGCGAAGCTCAGCCGCCTGGTGCGGCTGGCGGTGGTGACGCTGGGAGCCGGGGGTGCGCTGATCGCCGAGGCCGGCCGGGTCACGGCACGCCTGCCGCCGTGCCCGGCCGAGGCGCTGGACACGACGGGCGCGGGCGACGCCTTCACGGGGGCGTTTCTGGCGGCGCGGCTGGCGGGCGCCGATGCCGCTGCGGCGGCGGAAGAGGGCTGCCGGGCGGGTGCGGAAGCGGTGGGCAGGACGGGCGGCCGGCCCTGAGCCGCCCGTCCTGACGGCCCCCTGAGCCGGACGAAACCGCCCCGCCGTACCAGCAACATCAGCCGGTGCCGGACCAGGCCGGGTGGCGCGGGTCGTCGGCCCGCACGAGCACGTCGGCCGTATCGCCGGGGCCGACCTCGTCCTCGTACCGCGCGTACGCCGGGAGGGTCCAGCGTTCGCTCGCCTCCGTGCGGCGCTCCAGCGCGCCCGGCGAGAGCCGCAGGTGCACGGTCAGGTCGAAGGGGAACCAGTGCCCGAGCAGGAACGGCCCGTGCAGCAGCAGCACGCCGCCCGGAGGTAGTACGACGTGCGGGCTGCGCGTGGCCCGGTCGGTCTCCGGGTCCCACAGGTCGGGCAGGATCCGGCCGGTTCCACCCGCCTCCAGCGGGCCGAACACCTCCCGCCACAGTGCGCCGGTGTCGAACCAGTCGCTGTAGTACGTGTCGGGGTCCTCGCGTCCGTACTCGAACCGCAGCGACGCCGGGCGGAGAAAGCCGCCGGTCCCGACCACGACGGCGCGTCGTCCCCGTACCCGCAGCGCTTCGGCGAGCCGCCCGGCGAGCTCTCCGGGGCGTGCGGCGGGAGCGCCGTCGACGCCGATGCGGAGCCAGGGGCTGCCGTCGTCGGCGGTGGTCCGCAGGACCTGGTCGGCCAGGTGCCCGGTCAGCCGCTCCCAGGTGATCGCCTCGAGTCGCACGGGCCCATCATCGCCCGCTCGCCGCGGCCCCGTCCTCGCAGGCCGGGGCGTCCTCGTCGAGGGAGAGGGGGCTGTCGGCGGGCACGAAGTAGGTCACGTACAGGACGACCGGCTCGGTGCCGAGGTTTCGGCCGATGTGGCGGTGACGGGCGCCGGCCGGTTCGAGGACGACGCCACCCGGTTCCGTGATTTCGAGGGAGCAGTCGTCGAGGGTCCGGGTCAGGGTGCCCGACCGGACGACGGCCAGGACCTGGCCGGGGTGGTGGTGCCAGCCCGTCGAGCCGCCGGGCTCGATGGTGAGGGTGCGGACGACCACGTCGGTGCTGCCCTTGGCCGTGATGTCCACCCTGCCCTCCGTGCGGCCCTGTGCGAGGACCGTGCCGGTCACGCCGTGGCCGGGCGTCGCGTTCGCGGCGGACGGCACGACCGCCAGTGCTGCCGTGCAGGCCGTCAGCAGCAGCGCCGTCCGTACGTCGAACCGCTTTCCCCTGACCGTGAAGCCGCGCATGGCCCTCCCCTTGGATTCATCGCTCGATCAAACCGCCCCAAGCTATCGAACACCCGGGCGAGGGAGGGGCATCGCGAGACTGCGGGTAGCGCCGTGTCGCGCTGCCCCGTCCATGGCGTGGTCCGGTCGCCGACGGCCGTCGGGGGCGGCGCGGTCGAGTCCCGAGGGAGCGGAGCGCAGCCGCTGGGTACGTACCGGGCATGGACCTGGTGGTGATCCGGCCGCTGAAGGGAAGGCACTGCTCGGAGTGCCGCAGGGGCCCGCTCCCGATGCATCTCGTCGAGTCCGGCGCGCCGGTCTGCCTGGACTGCGCGGACCTCGGCCACCTCGTGTACCTGCCGAGGGGCGACGCCGCACTGACCAGGCGGGCACGGCAGGCGAGTTCGCTGTGGGCGGTGGTGGTCCGCCTCAACCGGCGGCGGGGGCGCTACGAGCGCCAAGGGCTGCTCGTCGAGGAACCGGCGCTCGCCCGCGCGGAGTCCGCCTGTCTGGCCGACGCGGACTCCCGCGCCCGCCGACGTGCGCGGGACGCGGAGCGCCGGGCCGCCGAGGACGTGCGGTTCACCGGGGAACTGACGGCGGTGATCGGGCGGTTGTTCCCCGGCTGCCCCGAGGAGCGTGCCGCTCGCATCGCCTCGCACACCTCCGTCCGCGGCAGCGGGCGCGTGGGCCGTACCGCGGCGGGCCGCTCGCTGGACGAGGGAGCCGTCACGGCCGCGGTGCGCGCGTCCGTACGGCACGTCGACACCGCGTACGACGCCCTGTTGATGGCAGGTGTGGCCCGCCACCGGGCGCGGGCCCGCGTCGCCCAGGAGATCGACGCGGTGCTGGCGTCCTGGCGGCGGCCCGTGGACCCGGCCTGATCCGAACGAGAGGTCTTAGGACTCCTGGGAGGGGCGGAACCGCCGGTACAGCACGAGGCCGCCGAGGATCATCGTCGCGCCGGCGGGCACGGCGAACGCGAGCCCGTCGGATCCGGTCTGGGCGAGCGACGCCCCGTCCGGCTTCGGTGCCTCTTCGCCCTGCGCGGCAGGCTTCTCGGGCTTCCCACGGGGCGGGGTGGCCGGCTTCTCCTGCGCGGGCGGCTCGCTCGAGTCGTTCACCGACGTGTTGCCGGTGGCGGGGTTGCCGATGCCGACGACGTTCACCGAGTTGCCGCTGACGTTGACCGGAAGGTCGACGGGAAGCTGCACACCGTTGCCCGACAGCACGCCCGGGGAATGGGCTGTTTCGCCGTCGGCGTGAGCGCCGCCGCCGTTGTGGGAGCCCGTGCCGTCCTGAGAACCCGGGGAGCCGCCCTCGTGCGTACCGCCGCCGTGGTCTCCGCCGCCCCCCTCGCCGCCGTCCGACACGCTGGCGCAGCTGTTGCCCGCGGCCGGGTTGAGCAGTCCGACGACATTGACCGTGTTGCCGCACACGTTCACCGGGACGTGCACGGGGAGCTGGACGCCGTTGCCGGAGAGCACGCCAGGAGATCCCGCCGCGGAACCGTGCGCACCCGCGTCCGCCTGGGCGTAACCCGTCGCCATGGCCAGTGCGCCGCCCGTGAGCATCACGGTCGCCAGGCCCTTTCTGTGAACCCGCCTCATGGGTTGCCTGCCTTCAGAAGAGAATCCACGGGCACTCGCCCGCACCGGACTTAACGCCGCCCGGACCACATGGGTTCTACCGAATGCGGCATTCACTCCTTCGGGTGTGTCATGTTTCGCCGGTGTTCGCACTCGCGGCCAGCCGGGCTCCCCCTTTCTCAGGTGCTGTAGTCCTGGATGCGCCGCCCGTCGCGCCGGCGGACCAAGGAGGGCCCTTCGCGGGCGAGTTCGGCGGCGACGGTTGCGGCTGTCGTCACGGCGTCGATGACGCCGCCGCGCACGACGACGGCCGCGTCGTCGGCGAAGTCGATCCGGCCGTCCTCACCGTGCACCGGCGCGGTGCACCCGGCGATCACGGGATCGGCCGGTGCCGGGCGGTCCGCGCCTTCCCCTGCGGTCATCCGCAACTCCTTGTCGACGTCACCGGTTCCCTGTCCCCGTCCTGCCCGGGCTCGCCCCGGCCGCGCTGGGGGCGCTGGGGGCGCTGGGGGCGCTGGGGGCGCTGGGGGCGCTGCAGGGAACACCGGCGGGACACTGCGGGATGCGCGGCGAGAGGCACCGGCGGGAGGCGCCGGCCGGATGCGCTCGTGCGGGTGGATTCCGGCCGGTGCGGGTGTCCGGCCGGTTGCGGGGGTGTTCCGGCGGAAAGAGTGAGCGCGGGCCGGCGGACCGCCAGCCGCTCGCCGCGAAGAAGGGAACCCCGACCGTGCCGACCTCGACGCAGTCTCTCCGCCGCCCGGTGAAGCCCCGGTCGGTACGGCAGCGCACCCTGCTGGCAGTCGCCGGAGCGGCGGTGGCCGTTCTGGCTGTCGGCGCACCGGCCGCGCAGGCGACCCTGGACGACGGGCGGAACGCGTCCGGGACACCGGCCGCGGTGGCGGCGCGGGGCGATGCCTACATCGAGACGCGGCTTCTCTTCGGCACGCAACGGCCGGACGGCGGGCCCGATGTGACGGACGCCCAGTTCATGGCGTTCATCGACCGGAGCGTCACACCCGGCTTCCCGGAGGGTCTGACCGTCCAGGAGGGGCGCGGCCAGTGGCGCGACTCCAACGGCGTCATCGAGCGGGAGCGTTCGTACGAGCTGATCCTGCTGTATCCCGCCGCCGAGGCCCGCGCCCGTGACGCCCGGATCGAACGCATCCGCGACGCGTACATGCAGGCGTTCGGGCAGGAGTCGGTGGCGCGGCTCGACGAACCGACGCGTGTCGATTTCTGACGTCGTCCCGAGCGGCCGTCACCTCCCCAGGAGCGCGGCGAGCGCCCCGACGGGGTCGGTGTCGGGTGTGCCGCGCGGCCACCAGTCCTCGCGGTCGAGGTCCGACTCGTACCCGTACCAGAGGCCGTTGCGCCCGAGTCTGAGCTGGAGCGAGCGCGCCGAGAGGTGGTTGCGCCAGGGCCGGAACTCGGGGAAGTCCGCGGCGGCCAGGGCCGGGCGCGCCCGGTCGAAGGGGCCGGCGGGCGGATCCCACGGCTCCTCCAGCACGGACAGGGCCTCGGGCCCGCCCTGCCGCCAGGCGGCGACGGCACGGGCCAGGTCGATGGGCGTGCGGTCGGTCGCTGCGGCGAGGTCCCGGTACAGGGCGCGGGTGGAGGCGGTCAGGCCAGAGCCAGGATGGGCGGCGGCAAGCCGGACGGTGTCCTGCCAGCGGGTCAGGTCGGCGACCGGGTCGCGGCCCGTGCTGAGCAGGGTGTGGGCCCGCCCGGCTGCCTCGCCGGCCAGCAGGTCCAGGGCCAGCGGGTCGGGGGCGCCGGGCACCTGCGGATACGCCGGGGGGCGGCCCGGTCGCTGTGGGGCGGGGAAAGGCGGCGGCAGGGGCGGCAGCGCGGTGGCGGCAGCGAGGGCCTCGTCCGCCGGCACCGTCGCCAGGGGGGCCGCGGACACCGCGGCGGAGTGCTCGGCCGCGGAGCGCGTCGCGTTGCGGCGGGAGAGCGCCGAGAGGATCTCCCGCTCGCCGCGGCCGCGCATCAGGAACAGCATGAACGGGTCCTCGTCGAGCAGCCTGGCGGTCTGGTAGCTGAGTGCCGCGGCGTGCTTGCAGGGATAGCCGTCGTCCGGGCAGGAGCAGTCGGGGATCAGGTCGCCCGGTGTCGGCAGCAACTCGGCGGCGCTCGCCAGCGCCTGCGGAACGTCCTTGTCGAGAAGGGCCGCGATGTGGTCCGGACGGGCCGCCGCCGCAGCCAGGAAGTCGTCCCAGTCGTCGTCGCCGAGGGTGCGCAGACGGATCTCCGTGCGGTACGGGCGGGGCCGGCTGCCTTGCACGTACGCCATGACCCGGCCGGGCGTCACCGTGATCGCGGCGACATGGCCGCGTGCGGCATAGGCGCGGCCGCGCACCAGACGCGCCGGGTCGAGAGCGGTGTCCTCGAGGGCCTCCACCCAGGCGTTGCCCCACCAGGTCATGGCGGTCTCCTGCCCGGCGAGCGGCTCGAGCGCGGGGAAGGTCCGGCGATGGTCGTCGTGGTGCGGCCCTGCCGGTGGGCCAGGTCGCGTGCCGGTGTGCGCGCGGGGGGTCATGAGGGCCTCCGCAGAGAGACAAGGTCGGCCAGCTCCCGGTCGGTGAGCTCCGTCAGCGCCGTCTCACCGGAGCCCAGGACCGCGTCCGCCAGCGCGCGCTTGGAGGCGAGCATCTCGGCGATGCGGTCCTCGACCGTGCCTTCGGTGATGAGACGGTGGACCTGCACGGGCTGGGTCTGGCCGATGCGGTAGGCGCGGTCGGTCGCCTGTTCCTCGACCGCCGGGTTCCACCAGCGGTCGTAGTGGACGACATGGCCGGCCCTGGTCAGGTTCAGCCCGGTGCCCGCCGCCTTCAGCGAGAGGATGAACACCGGCACCTCGCCGGACTGGAAACGGTCGACCATCCGCTCGCGCTCCGCCACGGGCGTCCCGCCGTGCAGCAGCTGGCTCGGGATCGCGCGGGAGGCGAGGTGGGCGGCGAGCAGCCGGGCCATGGAGACGTACTGGGTGAAGACGAGCACGGAACCGTCCTCGGCGAGGATCGTCTCGAGCAGTTCGTCGAGCAGCGCGAGCTTCCCGGACCGGCCCGCGAGCCGCGCGGTCGCGCCGCTCCCGTGGGCGGTTCCGTACTCCTTGAGGAACTGGGCGGGGTGGTTGCAGATTTGCTTGAGCGCCGTCAGCAGTTTCATCACCAGGCCGCGGCGCGCGATGCCGTCCGCCGCCTCGATCGCCGCCATCGTCTCCCGGACCACGGCTTCGTAGAGGGACGCCTGCTCGCGGGTGAGCGGCACCGGATGGTCGGACTCCGTCTTGGGCGGCAGCTCGGGCACGATGCCCGGGTCGGACTTCTTCCGGCGCAGCAGGAACGGGCGGACGAGCCGCGCGAGCCTCTCCACGGCGTCGTCGTCCTCGCCGTTCTCCACCAGGCGGGCGTGGCGGGAGCGGAACGCCTTGAGCGGTCCGAGCAGTCCGGGAGTCGTCCAGTCCAGCAGCGCCCAGAGCTCGGAGAGGTTGTTCTCGACCGGGGTGCCGGTGAGGGCGACGCGGGCAGGGGTGGGGATGGTGCGCAGGGCCTTTGCGGTGGCGGAGAACGGGTTCTTCACATGCTGGGCCTCGTCGGCGACGACCATGCCCCAGGGCTGGGCGGCCAGTTCCTCCGCGCTGCTGCGCATGGTGCCGTAAGTGGTCAGCACGAAGCCGCCGTCCGGTGTGTCGAGGGTGCGGCCGGCTCCGTGGAACCGCCGTACGGGGACGCCGGGGGCGAACCGGGTGATCTCGCGCTGCCAGTTGCCGAGCAGCGACGCCGGGCACACGACCAGCGTCGGGGCGGTGCGCGCGCGGCGCAGGTGCAGGGCGATCACGGTGACGGTCTTGCCGAGGCCCATGTCGTCGGCCAGACAGCCGCCGAGTCCGAGGGACGTCATGAGGTCCAGCCACGCCAGGCCCCGCAGTTGGTAGTCCCGCAGGGTGGCGTGCAGCCCCTCGGGCGCCTCCGCAGGGGCGGTGGTGGTGGTGAGGCGGTCACGCAGGGCGGCCAGCGCGCCCGTCGGTACGGCCTCCACCGTCTCGCCGTCGACCTCCGCCGTGCCGGTCAGCGCCACCGCCAGGGCGTCGACCGGCTCCAGGAGGCCGAGTTCCCGCTTGCGTGCCTTGCGCACGAGGTCGGGGTCGACGACGACCCAGCGGTCACGCAGCCGCACGATGGGGCGGTGCGACTCGGCGAGCGCGTCCATCTCGCGCTCGGTCAGCGGATCGCCGTCGAGCGCCAGCTGCCAGTCGAACCTGAGCAGGTCCGCGCTGTCGAAGAAGGGTGTGCCGTCGGTGGCGGACCCGGGCGCGGAGCGCACGACGGCGGCGGCTGTGAGCGTACGCGCGAGCTCCTTCGGCCAGTGGACGCTCACTCCCGCCGCGTCCAGGCGGGCGGTGCCGGGCCCGAGCAGCTCGTACAGCTCCTCCTCGGTCAGCGGCAGTACGTCGGGCATGTCCCGCTCCAGCAGCCGGGCCAGCGGCTGCCAGGCGCGGGCGGCACGGCGCAGCGCCAGCACCGTGTCGATACGGGCGCGCGGCCCGAAGTGCTCGTCGCCGTCTCCCGCCCACAGCCGCGCGGCGTCCATGACGAGGGTCGGGTCGGCGAGGCTGTGCACCTGGACCACGGCTGCTCCCGCGTTGCGCTCCGCGCCGCTGTCCGCGGGGACGTCGAAGAGCTCGTACGCGGACAGGTCGAGACGCAGGGAGACCCGGACGCCCGCGTCCATCCCGGCCGCCGCCTCGGCCGCCCATTCACGGGCTCCGGGGAGGTGCTGCGGCTCGGCTGCCGCGAACGGCGCGCCTACGGCGGAAGCGGCGGCCGGGGTGCGCGGCAGACTGTCGGCCACCGCGTCGAAGAAGGCGCGCACCAGGGACTCCGGCTCGGGCAGCCGCGGCGGCCCGGCCCCGTCGACCGGGGCGGCGTGCGCCTCGTACGGCATGGCGGCGGCGATGGCGCGCAGCTGGGCGACATCGTCGGCGTCGAGCGGCCCGGCGCGCCAGGCGTCGTGGTCGGAGGGAGTCAGTCCGGGCAGCAGCCTGCCGCGGGTGACGAGATGCAGTGCGTGCAGCACGGCCGCGCCCCAGCAGGCGGCGGCGGGATGTGCGCCAGGGTGCCGCCGGGCTTCGATCAGCAGCGGCGCGGCCGCCGTGACGGACATGACGACGGCGGGAACGGTGACGCTGCGGACAAGGAGCGTGTCTCCCTCACGGTGCGGGCGGACGACGGTGATCTCGTCGCCCGCACCGGGCAGCGGACGCCCGTCCGGGGACCAGAAGGCGATCCGGCCCTCGCGCGGCAGTGCGGCGGGCAGGAAGACGGCGGCTGCGGCGCGGACGGCTGTGGTGTCCAGCTCCGAGGTCATGGCGTCGTCTCCTCTCCCGCGAGTGCGTGCACGGACGTGCGGTTGCGTGTGCCGGAGTGGCACTGCGCATTACGACCTTACGGGCGGGGTCTGACATTGATGGCGTGACCGGCTGTGACCTGGCCTTTCGCCCTCGCTCCAGCCGGTGTCAGCCGCGGCTGCGCACCCGCGCGACGAACTGCGCGGTGTGCTGTCGGCGGATCCGGGCGACGACCGCCAGCAGCACGAAGAAGATCACCGGGGTGAGTGCGTTCTGCCCGTCGAACACGGTCAGCTGTGTGACGAAGGCGCCGACCATCAGTCCCATCAGGGCGATCGCGGAGATCCCGGACAGGATCGGGATCACCAGGGCGATCGCGCCGGCCAGCTCCAGGCCGCCCACCAGGTACATGTACCAGTCGCCGTAGCCGATGCGGTCGAACCCCACTGTCGCGGAGGAGTGCGCCACGAGCTTCGGGGCCGCGCTGGCGACCGCGAAGAACAGGGCAAGCAGGATCTGGAGCACGCGGATGGCCAGGTGTACGCGCCGACTGGGCTCGGTGGTGCCCGTCGGGGCGGCGACGGTGGTGGGCGAAGCAGCGGAAGCAGTGGCGGACATGGCTGTCTCCTCGGGGGGTGAGCGGTAAGGGTGCGAAGGCGCTGTGGTTTCCATGGCGCTGTCACGCGCTTCCATGGCTTTCACACAGTCAGACCGCCGTGCGCTGCCGAAGTCATCGCTCCGGGACGAGGATTCCGCGGCGTTTTCCGGCCTCGGGCGGCCGCCCGGAGGAGGGTGCATCCTGAAGAGGGAGATGCGCCATGCGTACTGGAAATGAACCGGTCACCGCACGCAGTCCCCTGCGGATGCGCTTCTGGCTGGGTGTGTGGGGCCTGATCTGGACGGCGGGAGGCACGGTCGCCTTCACGTTCGCCGAACGGCTCGGGTGGGCCGTCGTCTGCGGTGCGCTCTTCCTCGTCGTGGCCGTCGATCTGGCTCTGGTCGTGCGCCATATCCGCCAGGGCTCGCACTATCAGCCGGGCCGGGACGTCCCGCCGTACGAACCACCCGGCCGCGACTGAGCCCGGCCTCGCGGGACCGGTGGCGCACGATCTCCCTCCGGCCCGGTCTCCCTCCGGAGTCACTCCGTGTCGAAGCGGGCGGCCTTCATATACTCCGGGTTCGGGTCCAGGGCCGCCGCGAGGCGGAAGTGGCGCTGGGCCTGCTCGGGCCTGCCTGCCCGTTCGAAGGTGCGGGCGAGGGCGAAGTGGGCGAACGCGTTGTCCGGCTCACGCTCGAGGACCAGCTCGAATTCGAGCTCCGCCGGACGCAGTTGAGCCGAGGCGAAGAACGCACGGGCGCGCAGCAGACGGGCCGCGGTGTTCTCCGGGTGGGCGGCGATCACGGAGTCCAGCAGCTTGACGGCCCCGCGCGGGTCCCGCGCGGCCAGCAACTGCTCGGCGGCGCGGAAGTCGATGACGTGGGTCTCCGGGTTGCTGTTCGACACTCTCGCATCCTTCCCTGGCTGCCCCGTTCCAACACGGGACGGCCCGGCGCTATTCCACCGGCCGGTGGCCCCGGGAGGCGCGCCGGGTCAGCTCGTTCCACACCTCGCGGACCTGGGGCTCCAGCTTCTCCAACGGTCCGTCGTTGTCGATGACGAGATCGGCGACGGCCAGCCGCTGCTCGCGCGTGGCCTGCGCCGCCATCCGGGAGCGCGCCTCGCTCTCCGTCATCCCGCGCAGCCGCACGAGCCGGTCCAACTGGGTCTCGGGCGACGCGTCGACCACGATCACCAGGTCGTAGAGCGATTGGAGGTTGTTCTCGGTGAGCAGTGGTACATCGTGAACCACCACGTCGTCAGGGCCCGCCGCCTGTTCCAGTTCCCGGGAGCGGGCGCCGACCAGGGGATGCACGATGCCGTTCAGTGTGGCGAGGCGCTCGGGATCGGCGAACACGATCGAGCCGAGCTTCGGACGGTCCAAGGCGCCTTCGGCGTCCAGGATTTCCGGTCCGAAGGCCTCGACGACGGCCGCGAGCCCCGCAGTTCCGGGCTCGACCACCTCACGGGCGATCCTGTCGGCGTCGACGAGGACCGCCCCGTACGAGACGAGCCGCCGGGACACTTCACTCTTGCCGGCACCGATGCCGCCGGTCAGGCCCACTGTCAGCATGCGCCGCAGCCTACGCGAGTGCCCACCGGGCCCCGTCCGCCAGCCGGTCCTAGGAGTCGCCCTCGCGTTCCGCGAGGAAGCGCTCGAACTCCCGGCCGAGCTCGTCCGCCGACGGCAGTTCGACGGTCTCGGCGACGAGACTGCCGCGGCTCTCTGCACCCGCCATCGCGTCGTACTGGTGCTCGAGGCCCTGCACCAGGGCCACCAGCTCCTCGTCGCCCTCGCCGATCTGCCGCTCGATCTCGGTCTGGGTGCGGTGCGCCTCCGTACGAAGCGAGTGCGCGACTCCCGGCAGAACAAGCCCGGTAGCGGCTGTGATGGTCTCCAGCACGGTCAGCGCGGCGTCGGGATACGAGGAGCGGGCCACGTAGTGCGGCACGTGGGCGGCGACGCCGAGCACGTCATGACCGGCCTGCATCAGGCGGTACTCGACGAGCGCCTCGGCGCTGCCCGGCACCTGGGCCTCGTCGAAGGGGCTGCGGTGGCCCGGGGTGAGGTCCGTACGGTTGCCGTGCGGCGTGATGCCGACGGGGCGGGTGTGCGGGACGCCCATCGGGATGCCGTGGAAGTTCACCGCGAGGCGCACTCCGAGCCGCTCGACGATCTGAGCGACCGCCGCGGCGAAGCGCTCCCACTCGACGTCCGGCTCGGGCCCGGAGAGAAGCAGGAAGGGTGCTCCGGTGGCGTCCTGGACGAGCCGCACCTCCAGTGAAGGGGTGTCGTATCCGGCCCAGCGGTCGCGCCGGAAGGTCAGCAGCGGTCGGCGGGCCCGGTAGTCCACGAGCCGGTCGTGGTCGAATCGCGCCACCACCTGGTGGGGAAGCGTCTCCAGCAGATTGTCGACGATCTGCTCGCCGGTCTCTCCGGCGTCGATGTAGCCGTCGAAGTGGTACAGCATGACCAGGCCGGCCGACTCCTGCGCGAGCGCCACATCGACGACCGCGAGGCCCTTCGGCTCCCACTCGTACAAACCCTGCGGATCAAGCACGATTACCGCTCCTCCTCGTGTCCGAAGGCAACAACGCGCGGCAGCGCGTGTGCATTCCCGTCCCCTCTTGTGTTCCGGCGTCCCCGGCACCGAACCACCGGGTGCGACGGGGCAGTTCGCCCGGGGAGAGGCAGCGGGCCGTACGGGCTTGCGGCCGGTCGTGCGGGCGGGCGGGCGGGCGGGCGGTTCGTGGGTACGGGCAGCGGTCGTCCGGGTCCGGCGGCTTGGTGGTGCGTCGCGGCAGCAGGCGCGGCCCCTCAACGCGGTAAGGCCCGCCCCCCAAGGGGAGCGGGCCTTACTTCAGCTGTTCAGCTACCAGGGGCAGAGCGTCAGCTCTGGCCGCCGGCCAGCTTCTCGCGCAGGGCGGCAAGCGCCTCGTCCGACGCCAGGGCGCCGGAGTTGTCGTCCGACTCCGAGGAGTAGGAGCCACCGGTGGCACCCGCGGGGGCACCGGCCGGGGCGGCGGGGCCACCCTCGGCAGCGGCGGCCTCGTCGGCCTCGCGGGACTTGATGACCTGAGCCTGGTGCTGCTCGAAGCGCGACTGCGCCTCGGCGTACTGGGTCTCCCACGCCTCGCGCTGGGACTCGAAGCCCGGCAGCCAGTCGTTGGTCTCCGGGTCGAAGCCCTCGGGGTAGATGTAGTTCCCCTGGTCGTCGTAGGACGCGGCCATGCCGTACAGGGTCGGGTCGAACTCGACCGAGGCCGGGTCGGCACCGAAGGACTCGTTGGCCTGCTTCAGCGAGAGGCTGATGCGACGGCGCTCGAGGTCGATGTCGATGACCTTGACGAAGATCTCGTCGTTGACCTGGACGACCTGCTCCGGGATCTCCACGTGGCGCTCGGCCAGCTCGGAGATGTGGACCAGGCCCTCGATGCCCTCGTCGACGCGAACGAACGCACCGAACGGGACGAGCTTGGTGACCTTACCCGGGACAACCTGCCCGATCTGGTGGGTCCGGGCGAACTGCTGCCACGGGTCCTCCTGCGTCGCCTTCAGCGACAGGGAGACACGCTCGCGGTCCATGTCCACGTCGAGAACCTCGACGGTGACCTCCTGGCCGACCTCGACAACCTCGGAAGGGTGGTCGATGTGCTTCCAGGACAGCTCGGACACGTGCACGAGTCCGTCGACACCGCCCAGGTCCACGAACGCACCGAAGTTGACGATCGAAGAGACGACGCCGGAGCGGACCTGGCCCTTCTGCAGGGTGGTGAGGAACGTCTGGCGCACCTCGGACTGGGTCTGCTCGAGCCAGGCGCGGCGGGACAGGACCACGTTGTTGCGGTTCTTGTCCAGCTCGATGATCTTCGCCTCGAGCTCCTTGCCCACGTAGGGCTGGAGGTCGCGGACACGGCGCATCTCGACGAGGGAAGCCGGCAGGAAGCCACGGAGGCCGATGTCGAGGATGAGACCACCCTTGACAACCTCGATGACGGTGCCGGTGACGATGCCGTCCTCTTCCTTGATCTTCTCGATGGTGCCCCAGGCACGCTCGTACTGGGCGCGCTTCTTCGAGAGGATCAGGCGGCCTTCCTTGTCCTCCTTCTGAAGGACAAGGGCCTCGATCTCGTCGCCGACCTTGACGACCTCGTTCGGGTCGACGTCGTGCTTGATCGAGAGCTCGCGGCTCGGGATGACACCTTCGGTCTTGTAACCGATGTCGAGCAGGACCTCGTCCCGGTCGACCTTCACGATGACGCCGTCGACGATGTCGCCGTCGTTGAAGTACTTGATCGTCTCGTCGATCGCGGCGAGGAAGGCTTCCTCGTTACCGATGTCGTTGACCGCAACCTGCGGGGTGGTGGCGGTGGTCTCGGTGCTGCTCGTCATGTGGGAAAGGGCTCCGGTGCGGACATTGAAGTCGTAGGTACTGCTACGCCGTGAGCCTTGTATCGCAGCTGCAGAAGCCGGACAGCCTTGGAAGCACCAAACAATGGATCCGATGGACCCTGTGAGGTGCCTCGTGAACCGAGGGACACATACAGATGCGAGCGCGGCCTGCTCGGTCCGAGGCACGCAGGCCCGCAGCGCAACTTGTAGCATACGGGGGCAGCCGGACAGGGTCAATCGCGAAGGCGCACACCCGGGGTGGAAGACCACAATTCCGGCACAACTCTTTTCCGCCGAGGCCAAGATGGCCTCTTTCGAGAGCCTGGCATCGGCGCGCTGGGACGCAAACTACAACGACGGTGACGATGAGCCAAGATTTCGAACCGGAAGCCACTCGCCGTAATGCGAGCGACGCGGAGAGCAGCCGGGCCAGCCGCGGCTGGTGGGACGGGAACGCCGACGAGTACCAGAACGAGCACGGCCCGTTCCTCGGCGACGACCGCTTCGTATGGGGGCCTGAAGGGCTCGACGAGGCCGATGCCGCGCTGCTCGGCCCCGCCGGATCCCTGAAGGGCCTGGACGTTCTGGAGATCGGCGCGGGCGCCGCCCAGTGCTCGCGCTGGCTCTCGGCCCAGGGCGCCCGGCCCGTGGCACTGGACCTCTCCCACCGCCAGCTCCAGCACGCGCTGCGGATCGGCGGCGGCGTGCCGCTGGTCGAGGCGGACGCGGGCATGCTCCCGTTCCGGGACGGCTCCTTCGACCTGGCGTGCTCGGCGTACGGGGCGGTCCCCTTCGTCGCGAACCCGGTCCGGGTGTTCCAGGAGGTCAGGCGGGTGCTGCGGCCGGGCGGACGCTGGGTCTTCTCCGTCACGCACCCGATCCGCTGGGCCTTCCCCGACGAGCCCGGCCCCGACGGCCTGTCGGTGGCCGCCTCGTACTTCGACCGCACTCCGTACGTGGAGCAGGACGACGAGGGCCGCGCGGTCTACGTGGAGCATCACAGGACACTCGGCGACCGGGTGCGGGACGTGGTGGCCGGCGGCTTCCGCCTGGTCGACCTGGTCGAGCCCGAGTGGCCCGCCTGGAACAGCCAGGAGTGGGGCGGCTGGTCCCCGCTGCGCGGCAACCTGATCCCGGGCACGGCGATCTTCGTCTGCGAGCGGAGCGAGACGGAGGTCCCGGCGGCCTGAGGCCGGGGGCGGGACTGACCGGGCCGGACTGGTCGCGGCGGGGCGGCCGGAGGGCGGGACGGCCGCGCGGCGGCGGGACGACCGGGCTGGGCGGACCAGGCCGGGAGGACCGGCTGGGAGGACCGGTCGGGCGTGATGGTCATACAAGCGCACCGGGACTGTGGACAGCCCGGCACACCGTCCGCCGCAAGTACGAGACTGAGTCCGTGATCCGAAACGACGCAATCGACCGTCTCCCCGTCCGTCATGCCGTCGACGAGTTGCTGGCCGCGCTCGACGCGCACGGCACGGCAGTGCTGTGCGCGCCGCCGGGCACCGGCAAGACCACGCTGGTGCCGCTGGTGCTGGCCGAGGCCGGCGCCCGTGTCGTGGTCGCCGAGCCGCGGCGGATAGCGGCGCGCGCGGCGGCTCGGAGGATGGCGTGGCTGCTGGGCGAGAAGGTGGGCGGCCGCGTCGGCTTCACCGTGCGCGGTGAGCGCGTGGTCGGCCGCGAGACCGTCGTGGAGGTCGTCACCACGGGTGTGCTGCTCCAACGGCTGCAGCGCGATCAGGAGCTGGCCGGCGTAGACGTCGTGATGCTCGACGAGTGTCACGAACGACATCTGGACGCCGACACGGTCGCCGCCTTCCTGCTGGATGTACGGGCCACCCTGCGGCCGGAGCTGCAGCTCCTCGCGGCCTCGGCCACGACGGACGCCGAGGGCTGGGCGCGGCTGCTCGGCGACGCACCGGTGGTCCGGGCCGAAGGCGTCGCGCACCCGGTCGAGGTGGTCTGGGCCCCGCCGGCCCGCCCGGTGCGGCCACCGCACGGGATGCGGGTCGACCCGGCGCTGCTGGCACATGTGGCGTCGGTGGTGCGCAGGGCGCTCGCGGAGCATGCGGGCGACGTGCTCTGCTTCCTGCCCGGCGTGGGCGAGATCGGCCGGGTCGCGAGCCAGTTGTCGGGGGTGGACGCGGAGGTTCTCCAGGTGCACGGCCGGGCACCGGCCGCGGTCCAGGACGCCGTGCTCGCCGGCGGGGACAACCGACGGGTGATCCTGGCGACCTCGGTCGCGGAGTCGTCGCTGACCGTGCCGGGCGTGCGGGTCGTCGTCGACTCGGGTCTGGCGCGCGAGCCGCGGACCGACCACACCCGCGGCCTGAGCGCGCTGGCGACGGTGCGGGCCTCGCAGGCCGCCGGCCGGCAGCGGGCGGGCCGGGCCGGACGTGAGGCGCCCGGGGCGGTGTACCGCTGCTGGACGGAGGCGGAGGACGGCCGGCTGCCGCGCTTCCCCGCACCGGAGATCAAGGTCGCGGACCTGACGGCGTTCGCCCTGCACACCGCCTGCTGGGGCGATCCGGCGGCGACCGGGCTCGCACTGCTGGATCCTCCCCCGCCGGGCGCGATGGCCGCCGCTCGCTCCGTACTGTCCGCGGTCGGCGCGGTCGACGGGGCAGGGCGGGCCACCGACCGGGGTGCCCGGATGTCGCGCCTGGGGCTGCACCCCCGGCTGGCCCGCGCACTGCTGGACGGCGCCCGGCAGGTGGGTGGACGGCAGGCGGCCGAGGTGGTCGCGCTGCTGAGTGAGGAGCCGCCGCGGGAGTACGGGGACGACCTGGCCGGCGCCTGGCGCACGGCCCGGCGGGGCGGCGACGCCTACGGGACCAGGTGGCGGGCGGAGGTGCGCAGGCTGGAGTCGTCGCTCGCAGGCGCGGGACGTGGGCAGGCGCCGTCAGGGAAGCAGGGGCCACCCGGGGACGATGCCGTCGCCGGTCTGGTCACCGCCCTCGCGTTTCCCGAGCGGGTGGCCCGGCGGCGCGGCGACGGGGCGTTCCTGATGGCCTCCGGCACCGGTGGCGAGCTCGGCACGGGGTCGTCGCTGCGTGAGGCCCCCTGGCTGGCGGTCGCCGTGGCCGACCGCCCCGCCTCCGCCGCGTCCGCGCGGATACGGCTGGCCGCCGTGCTCGACGAGGACGGCGCCCGCGATGCCGCCTCGCATCTGCTGACCGATGGCGAGGAGGTGCACTGGGAGGACGGGGACGTCACCGCCCGGCGCGTGGAGCGGCTCGGCGCCGTCGAGCTCTCCGTACGGCCGCTGAGGAACCCCGATGCGGAGCTCGTGCGCCAGGCCCTGCTGGAGGGTCTGCGGCGCGAGGGGCTCGGGCTGCTGCACTGGACACCTGACGCACGTGGGCTGCGCGAGCGGCTGGCGTTCCTCCACCGGGCGTCCGGCCCGCCGTGGCCGGGGATGTCGGACACCGAGTTGCTCGAGGCGGCCGGTGAATGGCTGGAGCCGGAACTCTCCCGTGCCCGGCGGCGGGCGGATCTGGGCCGTATCCAGGCGGGGCAGGCGCTGCGGCGGCTGCTGCCGTGGGCGACCGGCGACGCGGCCAGGCTGGACGAGCTCGCACCGGAGCGGATCGAGGTGCCGAGCGGGTCCCGGATACGGGTCGACTACAGCGGGGAGCAGCCGGTGCTCGCGGTGAAGCTCCAGGAGCTGTTCGGGCTGCGCGAGACGCCCGCGGTCGCCGGGGTGCCGGTGCTGGTGCATCTGCTCTCCCCCGCCGGGCGGCCCGCGGCGGTCACCGCCGACCTGGCGTCGTTCTGGCGGGAGGGGTACCGGGCGGTGCGGGCAGAGCTGAGGGGGCGGTACCCGAAGCATCCCTGGCCCGAAGACCCTGCCGCGGCGGAGCCGACCCGGTTCACCAAGGCCCGGCTCAGACCCTGACCGGCCGAGGTCCCGGCCCCGGCCGGGTCCTGGCCCGGACCTGACGGGGCGGCCCGAATCAGGGCCCTGCCGGGCCCGGCCGAGTCCAGACGGGGCCCGACCCCGGCTCGGCTCGGGCCTGTCCGACCCCGGCCCGGCTCGGGCTGAGACCGCGGTTCAGGCTGTGGCCGGCTCGGGAGCAGGCTCTGGCACCGGAGTGCGAGGGCGGCGGGCGCGTGCCTCGAGCCACAGGGCGAGCCCGAGGAGACTGCCGCCGAGGACCAGGAAGCCCCACGGCAGGTAGGACGTCAGCAGAAGCACCAGACGGCGTTGGGAGGTGACCAGTTCGACGGTGGAGTCGACGTAGTCGGGCCGCATCTTCACGTGTCCGGCGAACGCGGTGGCCTTGTCGCGGCCGCCGAGCAGGGAGCCGCCGCGCAGCTCCTCCTTGTGGATCTCCTCGCCGTTGACGGGGGCTCCGGTGACGGGTTCGACCCAGAACATCCGCTTGGTGGTGTACCAGCGCGTGGTGCCGGTCTGCTTCTCCAGGGTGGCTGCGTCGATGCCGGGGACGGGCATCTTCTTCGGGAAGGGCACCTTGGTCCAGGGGATGGTCTGCTCGAAGTAGTAGACCTCCAGACCGCGGAACTGCCGGGTGCCCTTGTAGTGGATGGGGGCGGAGGTGCGGGCCTGGGCGTCGAAGTACACGTAGTCCCGCTTCTCGGTGAGGAACGGCCACTTGAACTCGATGCCCTCGCGTCGCACCGGGTCGCCGTCGACCGATTCGCCGGTGGCGTGCACGGGCTCCTGGGTGTGCGCGTCGAAGATGTAGCGCTCGGGGATCTGGGAGACCATCCTGCCGTCGGGGCCTTGGATGTAGGAGAGGGAGTCCCACACGACGACGTCGCGTCCCGCGGTCTGCTCGATTCGTTCCGACTCCTCGACGTTGCCCTTGAGGGTCTGCACGATGGTGAGCTTCTCGACCTTCTTCGACTTGAGGGTGCCGTAGTCGAGGAGGACGGCGGGTTTCGCCTCAAGGACCATCTCCTGGTACTGGCCCGCCGGGACCTTGACGAGCCGTGGGAAGGCGTACCAGCGCAGCAGGGGTGCGAGGGCGGTGAAGAAGACGGCGAGGGCCACGAGTACGAGGCCTGCTCTGCGGCGCACGGTTTCCCCTTACCTCTTTCTTACCTCTTCGGGCCGGGGACGGTCGTCAGCAGCGGCTCGGGCGAGGTCTCGCCGGCGGGCGTGCCGATCGCCGTGACGGTCAGCACGAGGGCGAGGGCGGCGGCCAGTCCGATTGCGGCGGCGACGAGAGCGCGCATGCTCTGCCTCCCCGGAGACACGAAACTGATAGGGCGTCAGGTCTGGGGCACCGTAGCAACCGGACCGGGAGAAGAGAACACGAAGCACCGCCCCGTTCCCGGCGTCCGGGGAAGGGCGGTGCGGTGCTCGTTCGGTCAGCCGGTCAGCCGGTCGACGAAGGGGAAGGAGACGGGGAGGGGGCGGGGGCCTCCGTCGCCGGCGCCGTCACCTTCAGCTCGATGTCCAGGCTCCCGCCGCCAGGGGCGGTGAGCCGGAGCACGAAGGTGCCCTCGGCCTCGTCCGTGAAGACCTTGGGGAGTTCGAGGACTCCGTCGGCGCCGGTCCTGAGCCCGGTGAGGGTGCGGACGACCGCCCCGTCGGCGTTCTTGAAGTACGGGCCCTTGTCGTTCACCGCCGCGTCGTCCTTGGAGACGATCATCGTGGCCGTGACGGCGACACCGGATGCGGCCGCGCCGTCGCAGGCCGCCCGGATACGGATGACGTCGGCGAACTCGCCGCCCGTGCTCGCGTCGAGCGCCGTGGTGTCGGTCCGGACGAGGGTGTCCGCTTCCCGCTCGGTGACGGTGGCCGTGAACTCGACGCCGGGCAGCGAGCGGTGGACGACCGTGGCCCGCACCGAGAAGTCACCCGTCCGCTCACCGGCGATCAGCGCCGGGGCGCTGACCGTGCCGTCGGCGCCGGTGGCCGCCACGACGACCGTCCGGCCACCGGTGAACCGGGCGTCGGTGTCCCCGACGACCATGAACCGGACCGCGACCTTGGCGACGGGCTCGCCCTTGGCGTTCTCCGCGCGGACCGTGGCCCGCTCGGCGAACTCGCGGCCGGCCACGGCCGTCAGCGGCCCGGTGCCGGCGGCCTCGATACGCGTCACGGGCGCGGGCGCCGGCGGCGGTGTGGTAGTCGGAGGCGGGGTCGGCGGGGGTGTCGGCTTCGGCGCAGGGGCCGGCTCCGAAGGATCGGGCGACGGATCGGGGCTCGGCTTCGGCCCGGGCGCCGCGGGCTTCGGCGTGCTCGGCGGCGGGGTCGGGGTGGGGAGCGGGCCCGCGCTGTCGGGACCGTCGCCCACCGGGAGCCGGCCCTGGCCGTCGGGGACCTCGTGCGTGCCGCGCTTGTAGTACTCGAACCAGGACAGCACCGTACGCAGGTACTCCCGCGAGTGGTTGTAGCCCAGGATCGCCCGGTCGAGGTCGGCCTGGTTGCCGAGGTCCCGGCCGCCGGCGCACAGATAGCGGCCCGCGGCCAGCGCCGCGTCGTAGATGTTGTTGGGGTCCTTGCGGCCGTCGCCGTTGGCGTCCTGGCCCCAGGTCTGCCAGGTCTGCGGGATGAACTGCATCGGCCCGACGGCGCGGTCGTACACCGGGTCGTCGTCGTAGGCGCCGTTGTCGCTGTCCTTGATGTTCGCGAAGCCGACACCGTTGAGCACAGGACCGAGGATCGGGGAGAGCGTCGTACCGTCGGCGTCCACCCGGCCGCCGCGGGCCTGGCCGGACTCGACCTTGCCGATCGCGGCGAGCAGCTGCCAGGGCAGCCGGCAGGCCGGGTCCGAGGCGGCGATGGTCCGCTCGGCCTGCTTGTACGCGGCAAGGACGGAGGCGGGTATACCGGCCTCACCCGCGCCGAGTTCCGGCAGAACGGCCGAAGTGTCGGGCTTGTCGGGTGTGTTCAGCGGGGGAAGGTCCGTGTAGTACGGGGAGTTGCCGGTGACCGGGGTGCCCGGCGGCGGAGTTACGTCCGACGCCTCCTGCCCGGTACCTGAAGCGGTGGACGTGACGCCGGGCGCCTGTGACGCCGAGAGCGCGGCCACCGCCGCGGCGGCCACGGCCGTCGTCGTCGCTCCCCTGCGCAGTCGGCGGCCGAATTGCGCTGCCATCCGTCGTTCCCTCCCCGTCAGCGGCTGTTCGCACTCCCCAGCACGGACTCACGTGACCCTAGTGCACGGTGCGACGTCCGGACACCGTGCCCTGACCCGTTTTCACCACTTCGCCACGACCTGCTCATCCCGGATTCCGGACCCGTGTTCCCGCCAGGGCATCACGCATACTGATCAGCACTGATCAAAAACGGCCACAGGGGGCATCGCCATGCCGTTCACACTCAGCCACGCCGCCGCGGTACTACCGGGCATCCGCAGAGACGGGACCGCCCGTGGGCCGCTGTTCGCGTCGGCGCTCGTGCTGGGCTCGTTCGCGCCGGACACGACGTACTTCGCGGCCAGCGTCCTTCCCGGCGCGATGGAGTTCGGCGCGGTGACGCACGGGCCGCTCGGCGTGCTGACGGTCGACGTCGCCATCACCGCGGCGCTCGTGGCGCTCTGGCTGCTGATGCGCGACCCGCTGGTGGCCCTGCTGCCGGCGGCATGGCGGGGGCGCGCGTACGCGCTGCTGCGGGGCCGGCCCGCGGCCGGCCGGCCGCCGCTGGCGACCGCGATGTGGTTCTACGTCTCGGCGGTCGTCGGGGCGAGTACGCATGTGGTGTGGGACGCGTTCACCCACTTCGACCGGTGGGGTGTGCGGGTGGTGCCCGTGCTCGCGGAGCCCGTCGCCGGTTTTCCCCTCTACACGTACACGCAGTACGGCAGTTCGGCGGCGGCGCTGGTCGCGCTGGCGTGGTTCGTGACCACCGCGCTGCGCCGCGCGCCAGTTGCGCCGGCGCCGCCCGTCCCGGCGCTCGGTCGCCGCGCCCGGCTGCTCGCGGCCGGCCTGCTCGGGGTGTGTGTGGCGGCGGGCGTGGTGCACCGCTGTGTGCGCTGGTACCGGTACTGGGGCGGGATCGACACGCCGCTCGACATCATCCCGACGGCGTGCTTCGGCGCGGGGGCAGGGCTCGCGGTGGGCCTGGTGCTGTACGCGACGGCGGTACGCCTCCGGGAACGCCGCCGCTCGCCGGCCGAAGCGGACCCGCGGGACACCGCCGAACCGGACCGCGCGGGCGTCGCGTGAACGAGCGCGGCTCACCTCGCGCATAGGAGCGCCACTCACGGCCCCGTCCGGAACGGACCCGCCCCGTAGCGACCCCGGGCTCCGGCGGCCCGGGGTCCACCCGCCGTCAGTGCGCCGCCGACTCCCAGTCGGGGCCCGAGCCCACCGAGACGTCCAGCGGAGCCCGCAGCGACACCGCCGACGCCATCTCGCGGCGCACCAGTGCCTCGACCTCCTCGCGCTCGCCGGGAGAGACCTCGAGCACGATTTCGTCGTGGACCTGGAGCAGCAGCCGGGACGACAGCTTCGCCTCCGTCAGCGCCCGGTCCACGTTCAGCATGGCGACCTTCACGATGTCCGCCGCCGTGCCCTGGATCGGGGCGTTGAGCGCCATCCGCTCCGCGGCCTCCCGCCGCTGCCGGTTGTCACTGGTGAGGTCGGGCAGATAGCGCCGGCGGCCGAGCATCGTCGCCGTGTACCCCGTCGCCCTGGCCTCGTCCACGACCCGCCGCAGATAGTCCCGCACCCCGCCGAACCGCTCGAAGTAGGTGTCCATCAGTACCCGCGCCTCGGCCGGTTCGATGTTCAGCTGCTGGGAGAGGCCGAACGCGGAGAGCCCGTACGCCAGTCCGTACGACATGGCCTTGATCTTGCGCCGCATCTCCGCGTCGACGGCGGACCGCTCCACGGAGAAGACCTGGGAGGCGACCGTCGTGTGCAGGTCCTCCCCCGAGGTGAACGCCTCGAGCAGGCCCTCGTCCTCCGAGAGGTGAGCCATCACCCGCAGTTCGATCTGGCTGTAGTCCGCGGTCATCAGGGACTCGAAGCCCTCGCCCACCACGAACCCGCGGCGGATCATACGGCCCTCGTCGGTGCGGACCGGCACGTTCTGCAGGTTCGGGTCGGTGGACGACAACCGGCCCGTCGCGGCCACGGTCTGGCTGAACGTGGTGTGGATCCGGCCGTCGGCGGCGATGGTCTTGATCAGGCCCTCGACCGTCGAGCGCAGCCGGGCCTGCTCGCGGTGGCGCAGCATGATGACCGGCAGCTCGTGCTCGGTCTGGGCGGCCAGCCACGCGAGCGCGTCGGCGTCGGTGGTGTAGCCCGTCTTGGTCTTCTTGGTCTTCGGCAGGTTCAGCTCGCCGAAGAAGACCTCCTGCAGCTGCTTCGGGGACCCGAGGTTGAACTCATGGCCCACCGCAGCGTGCGCCTCCTTCACCGCCTGCTGAACGGCGCCCGCGAACTGCTGCTCCATCGCCTCGAGGTGGGCGCGGTCGGCGGCGATGCCGCTGCGCTCCATCCGGGCCAGCAGCAGGGAGGTGGGCAGCTCCACGTCGTGCAGCAGGTCGGTGGCGCCGACCTCCTTCAGCTTCTCGCCGAACGCCTCGCCGAGGTCGAGCACCGCGCGGGCCTGGGCCATCAGCGCGTCTGCCTCGGCCTGCTCGTCGGCGCCGAAGGCCAGTTGCCCGTCCGCGGCGGCCGGAGCCAGCTCCCGGTGCAGATATTCGACCGACAGGGCGTCCAGCGCGAAGGACCGGCGCCCGGGCTTGACCAGATAGGCGGCGAGGGCGGTGTCCATGGTGATGCCGGCGATCTGCCAGCCGTGCTCGGGGAAGACCCGCAGCGCGTCCTTGGCGTTGTGCATGACCTTCGGCCGGGACGGGTCGGAGATCCAGGCGGCGAAGGCCCGCTCGTCGGACTCGTCGAGCTGGGTCGTGTCGAACCAGGCCGCCTTGCCGTCGGCGGCGGCCAGCGCGACCTCGCTGACGCTGCCCACGCCCAGTGCCCACGCCGCGACGGTGGCAACACCGAGCGGCTGCTTGCCGTGCTGCTCCAGCCAGTACGCCACCTCGCCGGCGCCGAGCACACTGCCGTCGAGCTCCACACCGGCCTCGGGGGCCGCAGGCTCCTCGTCCACCGCGCCGGGGTCGACCGAGAGGAGCCGTTCGCGCAGGCTCGGGTTCCGGATCTCGAGGACCTCGAGGAAGCCCTTCAGCGCCGTCCTGTCGTACGGCTCGCGCTCGAGGTCGGTGACGGACCTGGGCAGCTCCACGTCACGCACCAGCTCGGTGAGGTGGCGGTTCAGCTTGACGGACTCCAGGTGGTCGCGCAGGGACTGCCCGACCTTGCCCTTGATCTCCTCCGCGCGCTCGACCAGCTCCGCGAACGAACCGAACTGGTTGATCCACTTCGTCGCCGTCTTCTCCCCCACGCCGGGGATGCCGGGCAGATTGTCCGACGGGTCGCCGCGCAGCGCGGCGAAGTCCGGGTACTGCTGCGGGGTCAGCCCGTACTTCTCCTCGACCTTCGCCGGGGTGAAACGGGTCAGTTCGGAGACGCCCTTGGTCGGATACAGCACGGTGGTGTGCTCGCTGACCAGCTGGAAGGAGTCCCGGTCGCCGGTGACGATCAGCACCTCGAAACCGGCGGCCTCCGCCTGGGTGACGAGGGTCGCGATGACGTCGTCCGCCTCGAAGCCCTCGACGGCGAACCGGTGCGCGTTCATCGTGTCGAGCAGTTCGCCGATCAGCTCGACCTGTCCCTTGAACTCGTCAGGGGTCTTGGAGCGGTTCGCCTTGTACTCCGGGAAGTCGGCCTGGCGCCAGGTCTTGCGGGAGACGTCGAACGCCACCGCGAAATGCGTGGGCGCCTCGTCACGCAGGGTGTTCGCGAGCATCGACGCGAAGCCGTAGACGGCGTTGGTCGTCTGGCCGCTCGCGGTCGTGAAATTCTCCGCGGGCAGCGCGAAGAACGCCCGGTACGCCAGGGAGTGCCCGTCCATGAGGAGCAGGCGCGGTCGGTTGTCTGCCGTCTTCTTCGATGCCGTCTCAGCCACGCCCCCGATCCTGCCATGCACCACTGACATTCCTGACCGCGCTGTCCTGGGGGCATCGGCTGTCACAGGGGCGTGGCAGGATCGGACACACAGCATCGACGTACCAGCACCGGCACGGCTCAAGGGAGAGCACGATGGCCAGCAAGCCGCCCTCAGGGGACCCGGTCCAGGACGCCCCGCAGGTCACGGCCCCGCAGCGGGCGGCGGCCGGTCTGCCCGGCGTCGGCCACACGCTGCGCGTCGCGCAGCAGCAGATGGGTGTGGGCCGCACCGCGCGCACCCTGCTGAAGGTGAACCAGAAGGACGGTTTCGACTGCCCGGGATGCGCCTGGCCCGAGGGCGAGAAGCGCCACGTCGCGGAGTTCTGCGAGAACGGCGCGAAGGCCGTCGCCGAGGAGGCGACGCTGCGCCGGGTGACGCCCGAGTTCTTCGCGGCGCACCCCCTGCCCGACCTCGCGAACCGCAGCGGGTACTGGCTGGGCCAGCAGGGCCGGATCACCCGGCCCATGTATCTCCCGGAGGGCGCCGACCGGTACGAGCCGGTGAGCTGGGAGCGCGCCTTCTCGATCATCGCCGAGGAGCTGGGCGCGCTCGGCTCCCCCGACGAGGCGCTGTTCTACACCTCCGGCCGCACCAGCAACGAGGCGGCGTTCCTGCTCCAGCTGTTCGCCCGCGAATTCGGTACGAACAATCTGCCCGACTGCTCCAATATGTGCCACGAGTCCTCCGGCTCCGCGCTCACGGAGACGATCGGCATCGGCAAGGGCAGCGTCTCGCTCGAGGACCTGCACCGGGCGGACCTGATCATCGTCGCCGGACAGAATCCGGGCACCAACCACCCCCGTATGCTCAGCGCCCTGGAGAAGGCCAAGGCCGCCGGCGCCCGGATCATCTCGGTGAATCCGCTGCCCGAGGCGGGCCTGGAGCGGTTCAAGAACCCGCAGACGGCCCGCGGCCTGCTCAAGGGCACCGCGCTGAACGACCTGTTCCTCCAGATCCGCATCGGCGGCGACCAGGCGCTGTTCCGGCTCCTGGGCAGGCTGGTCCTCGAGACCGAGGGCGCGGTCGACGAGGAGTTCGTCCGCGCACACACGCACGGCTTCGAGGACTTCGCGGCCGCCGCGCGGGCCGCCGACTGGGAGACCACGCTCGCCGCGACCGGCCTGGCCCAGGAGGAGATCGAGCAGGCCCTGCGGATGGTGCTGGCCTCGCGCCGCACCATCGTCTGCTGGGCGATGGGGCTCACCCAGCACAAGCATTCCGTCGCCACCATCCGTGAGCTGGTCAACTTCCTCCTGCTCCGCGGCGACATCGGCCGTCCCGGCTCCGGTGTCTGCCCCGTGCGCGGCCACTCCAATGTGCAGGGCGACCGGACCATGGGCATCTTCGAGCGGCCCGCCCCCGCCTTCCTCGACGCCCTGGAGAAGGAGTTCGGCTTCGCCCCGCCGCGCCACCACGGCCTGGACGTCGTCCGGTCCATCGAGGCACTGCGTGACGGGAAGGCGAAGGTGTTCTTCGCGATGGGCGGCAACTTCGTGTCGGCGAGCCCCGACACCGCGGTCACCGAGGCCGCGATGCGCCGCGCCCGGCTGACCGTGCACGTGTCGACCAAGCTGAACCGCTCGCACACCGTCACGGGCCGGCGGGCGCTCATCCTGCCGACCCTGGGCCGCACCGACAAGGACGTCCAGGCCGGCGGCCGGCAGGTGGTGACCGTCGAGGACTCGATGGGCATGGTCCACGCCTCCCGGGGCAACCTCCCGCCCGCGAGCCCCCATCTGCTGTCGGAGCCCGCCGTCGTCGCGCGAATGGCCCGGGCGGTGCTCGGCGCCGCGTCCACCACCCCCTGGGAGGAGTTCGAGCGGGACTACGGCACGATCCGGGACCGGATCGCGCGTGTGGTGCCCGGCTTCGAGGACTTCAACGCGAAGATCGCCCGCCCCGGCGGCTTCACCCTGCCGCACGCCCCGCGCGACGAGCGCCGCTTCCCCACCGCCACCGGCAAGGCCAACTTCACGGCCGCGCCCGTCGAGTACCCCGAGATCCCCGAGGGCCGGCTGCTGCTGCAGACGCTCCGCTCGCACGACCAGTACAACACCACGATCTACGGCCTCGACGACCGCTACCGCGGCATCAAGGGCGGCCGCAGGGTCGTCCTGGTCAACCCCGAGGACGCCCGCGAGCTGGGCCTGGCCGACGGCTCGTACGCGGACCTGGTCGGTGAGTGGAAGGACGGCGTCGAGCGCCGTGCCCCCGGCTTCCGCGTCGTGCACTACCCGACGGCCCGCGGCTGCGCCGCCGCGTACTACCCGGAGACCAATGTGCTGGTCCCGCTGGACTCCACGGCGGACACCAGCAACACCCCCGCCAGCAAGTCCGTGATCGTACGTCTGGAACAATCACCGACCGTCTAAGCGTTCGCTCAGACAGTAGGACAAGCGGACCGCCACCACCAGGACCAGACGGTACGACGATCGGAGCCGGCCCCATGGGCGAGCAGACCACCGTGAAGTTCCCGCAAGGGGTCATCGAGGAGTACGCCGAGCTCGGCGTGGACCTCCCCGCACTGTTCTCCGCGGGGAACCTGGGCGCCCGCATGGGCGTCCAGATCGTCGAGGCCTCCGCGGACCGCGTCGTCGGCACCATGCCCGTCGAGGGCAACACCCAGCCGTACGGCCTGCTGCACGGCGGCGCCTCGGCCGTGCTGGCCGAGACCCTCGGCTCCATCGGCTCGATGCTCCACGGCGGTCCCTCCAAGATCGCCGTCGGCGTGGACCTCAACTGCACCCACCACCGCGGCGTCCGCTCCGGCCTCGTCACCGGCGTGGCCACGCCCGTCCACCGCGGCCGCTCCACGGCCACCTACGAGATCGTGATCACCGACGAGCACGACAAGCGGGTCTGCTCGGCGCGTCTCACCTGCCTGCTCCGCGACAACGGCCAGGGCTGAGCACAACGAAGCCTGGCGCGGCAAAGCTCAGCACAGCCGAACTCGGCACAACGAAAAAACAGGGCCGGGAAGCCCGAAGGCTTCCCGGCCCCGCTCGATTCACCGGCCGTCAGGCCGCGCCCTCACCGAGGTACGCCTCCCGGATCCTGGAGTCCGCCAGCAGATCCGCCGCCGGACCCGACATCGCGACCGCTCCCGTCTCCAGGACATAGCCGCGGTTGGCCAGACCCAGCGCCTGGGTGGCGTTCTGCTCGACGAGCAGCACCGTCGTGCCCTGCTTGTTGATCTCCTCGACGATGTCGAAGATCTGCTGCACGATCAGCGGCGCCAGACCCATCGACGGCTCGTCCAGCAGCAGCAGCTCCGGCTTGCCCATCAGCGCACGGCCGATCGCGAGCATCTGCTGCTCACCACCCGACAAGGTGCCGGCGAGCTGAGAACGCCGCTCGGCCAGACGCGGGAAGAGGGTGAACACCCGGTCCATCTCGGCCGCGTCGGGCGACCTGAAGCGGTACGCGCCCATCTCCAGGTTCTCCCGCACGGTCATCCGCGCGAAGACCCGGCGGCCCTCCGGCACATGGTTGATGCCGAACCGCACCAGCTCGTGCGACTTGATGCCGTCGATGCGCTCGTCATGCAGCAGCACCTCGCCGTGACGCGGCTGAAGCATGCCTGAGATCGTGCGGAGCGTCGTCGTCTTGCCCGCGCCGTTGCCACCGAGCAGGGCGACGATCTCACCCTTGCGGACAATCAGGTCAATGCCCTTGATCGCCTCGACGGCGCCGTAGAACACCCGGACGCCCTTGAGTTCGAGCAGGGTGTCCTGCACGGCGCCGGTCCCGCCGGCGCCCTTCTCGAGTTCGGTCGTCGTGCTCACTTGCCGCTCTCCTCGTCCGACGCGGATCCACCAGACGCCGTCTTGTCCGACGCCGTCTCGTCCGGAACGGAATCGCCGTCCGAACCGGACGCGCCCTCGGACCCGGACTCACCGTCCGAACCGGACTCGGACTCGCCCTCGACCGCAGCAGCCTCGGACTCGGCAGCCTCGGAACCGGACCGCTCCGGCTCGTCGTCCGCGTCGGCCCCGGCTTCCGGACCCGACCCCTGCGACCCGTCGCCGGTCGGCTCGTCCTCGTCGGAGTCGTCGGACTCGGCGGAGGCATCCACCGGGCCGCGCTGCTCCGCGATCACGGGCTCGGCCGGAGCCGCCTCCGGCGCCTCGGCCGACGCGCCCAAGTACGCCTCGATCACCGCCGGGTGCTGCTGCACCTCGCTCGGCGTCCCCTCGGCGATCTTCTGGCCGAAGTTGAGGACCATGACCCGGTCCGCCACCGACATCACCAGACGCATGTCGTGCTCGATCAGCAGCACACTCACGCCCAGCTCCGAGTTGATCCGGCGGATCAACTGCTCGAGCTCCAGCTTCTCCGTCGGGTTCGTACCGGCCGCCGGCTCGTCGAGCAGCAGCACCTGCGGATCCGTCGCAAGCGCCCTCGCGATCTCCAGGCTGCGCTGGTCACCGTAGGAAAGGCTGCCCGCGATCTCGTTGAGCTTGCTGTCCAGACCGACGAACTTCAGCAGCCGGTGCGCCCGCTCGTCGCTCTCCCGTTCCGCCCTGCGGGCATTCGGCAGACCCAGCATGATCGACACCGGTCCGGCCTTCAGCCGGGTCTCCGCCGCGATCTTCACGTTCTCCAGCGCCGTCAGCGCCGAGAACAACCGGATGTTCTGGAACGTGCGTGCCAGACCCAGCCGGTTCACGATGTGCGGCTTGGCCCCCAGCAGCTCCTTGTTGTCGCCGTCCCTCGGAAGGAACGTGATCCGCCCCTCCTGCGGCTTGTACACACCCGTCAGCGAGTTGAACAGCGAGGTCTTACCCGCACCGTTCGGACCGATCACGGCGAGCACCTCACCGCGGCGCATCCCCAGCTCGACATTGTCCAAGGACGTCAGACCGCCGAACCGAAGCGTCACACCGGACGCCTCGAGAACATTGTCCACACCGGCCCCCGAACCACCGGCCGGAGCGACCGCACCCTTCGTGACATCCGTCGTCATCGGACCGCACCTCCCGCCGGCTCCGTCATCGCATCGGCGTCGCCGACGCCTTCCTGCGCCATCTTGAGTTCGCGTTGGCGGCGGCGGGAAGGCCACACACCCTGCGGCCGGTAGATCATCATGACCACCAGCAGCGCGCCCAGGTACATGTAGCGGTCGGCCGGGTCCACGAAGTCGCGGAGCACCTCCGGCAGCCAGACCAGGATCGCCGCACCCAGCAGCACACCCGGGATCGATCCCATGCCACCGAAGATGACATAGGCCAGCACCAGGATGGAGTTGAGGATGATGAAGTTCTCCGGGTTGAAGTACCCGACCTTGCTCGCGTAGACGACACCGGCGACACCGGAGGTCGACGCACCGATCGCGAACGCCATCAGCTTGAAGCGGACCGTGTCGACGCCGTTGGCCGCGGCGGCCACCTCGTCCTCACGGATCGCCGTCCACGCACGCCCCACCCTGGAGTGCTCCAGCCGCGCGAAGACGATGATCAGAATGACGATCACCGTGACCAGCAGATACCAGTACGGCATCCGATCCAGCGTCCACTCGTACCCGAAGGCCGAGAACTTCGGCACCTGCCGGGCGCCGGCCGGACCGTTGGTGATCCCGTCGGCGTTCTTCGCCACCAGGTACACGATCTCGTGGAAGCCCAGCGTCACGATCGCCAGATAGTCACCGCGCAGCCGCAGCGTCGGCGCACCGAGCAGCACACCCGCGATCAGACAGGTGATCACGGCCACCGGAATGATCAGGAAGTTGTTCAGGACGACCGGCGGCTCCACCGGAAGACTGCCCGTCCAGAACGCGGCGCTGTAGGCGCCGACCGCGAAGAAGGCCACGAAGCCCAGGTCCAGCAGACCGGCCCAGCCGATCACCACGTTCAGACCGATGGCCAGCAGCGCGTAGATCGCGATCTGGTCGATCAGCACCGTCTGCCAGTAACCCGTCAGCTGGCCGGGGATGAACAGCACCGCCAGCAGCAGCGCGATCATCACCGCCCACTTGACCTTGGGCTGGGTGCGCACGGCCCCACGCGCCTGCGCCCACGGGCCCCAGCCGGCCGCCGACTTGGCCCCACCCACAGCCTTCGACACATGCTGGGAGCCGAACTCCCGCACGCACCAGATGACCAGGGCGAGACCCAGACAGATCCAGAGGTTCACCCCGGTGAAGCTGGTCCGCACGGAGTAGAACAGATCACGGGTGTTGCCCTGCTCGCCCACCATCAGGGTGAGCAGCACAGCCAGCGCCAGCAGGGCGCCCAGCCGCTTGGACCGCGGCTGCTGATACCAGGCGGTCTTGCGCAGTTTCGCCGCCGCGGACGGCGACTTCACCGACGTGTTCGCACTCATGCCGTCCTCCCCACACGCTCGCCGAGGATGCCGGTCGGGCGGAACATCAGCACTGCGATCAGTACGACGAACGCACCCACATGACGCCACTCACCACCGAAGATCGGCACCGTCAAGGTCTCCACGATGCCCAGCATCAGACCACCGAGCATGGCACCGCGGATGTTGCCGATACCGCCGACGACCGCCGCGGCGAACGCGGTGATGCCGGGGATGAAGCCCATGTCGAACTTGACCTGCGTGAACGTGCCGTACAGGAAGCCCGCCGCGCCACCGAGCACACCGCCGATGACGAACGTGCGCGAGACGACCTTGTCGATGTCCACGCCCATCAGGCCGGCGACCTCGGCGTCCTGCGACACGGCCCGGATACCGGAACCGAGCTTCGTCCGGTTCACCACCAGGTCGAGACCGACCATCATGACCACGGCCGACGCGAGCAGCAGCAGCTGCGTCACATTCAGTTCGGCACCGAAGACGGAGAGAACCTTCTTGTTCTCGTACGCCGAGGGCATCGGCAGCGGATCACGGCCGAACAGCTTGCCCGCGAGGTTGTAGAGGAAGAAAGACGCACCGATCGCGGTGATCAGGAAGATGAGCCGTGGAGCGCCTCTGCGGCGCAGCGGCCGATAGGCGACCTTCTCCAGGCCGTACGCCGTGAGAGCGCCGAAGGCCGCACCGGCCGCGAGGCCGAGCGCCACGAACCCGGCCGAGGCGAGACCCGAGGGAGCATCCCCCGGCACCACCACGGTCAGAGCGATCAGACCGCCGTAGGCACCCAGCATGAACACCTCGCTGTGCGCGAAGTTGATCAGCTGGAGCACGCCGTAGACGAGGGTGTAACCAATGGCGATGACGGCGTAGATGGAGCCGAGCACCACCCCTAGGACCAGATAGTCCCAGAATTCAACAAGGGACATCGAACGAACTTCCTTGTGGGAGCTGAGCGGGCGGGCCGGTGGTGCGATCGGCACACGACTGGGGCCCGCGCCATGTGTGCGGGGACGGCGCCGGGCCGCGTCCTACGGGAAGTGGACGCGGCCCGGCACCCGGGTCAGCTGCCTGCCAGCTCTTCGATGGAGCCCTGGTACGCGATCTTGCCGCTCTTGACCTGGTACAGGTAGATGCTCGAGATCTTCAGCTCGCCCTTGTCGTCGAAGGAGAACTCCTTCGTCAGACCCTTGTACGAGCCCTTCGCCAGCGCGTCGTAGACGCTCGCGCGGTCCGCCTTGTCACCCAGCTTCTTCAGCTCCTGGATGACGTAGTTGGTGAGGTCGTAGGCCTCGGCCGAGTACGTGCCCGGGTCGACCTTGAACTTCTTCTTGTAGTCCGCGGTGAACTGCTTCGTGCTCGCCTCGACCGTGGCGTCCGTGCACGGGCAGGTCAGGAACCAGTTCTCCGACGCCTTGCCGGCCAGCTCGACGAACTTCATGTCGTTCGTGCCGTCACCGGAGACCGCCGCGCCCTTGTAGCCGGCCTCGGCCAGCTTCACCGCGAACGGGGCCGCGTCCTGGTAGTAGCCCGCGTAGATCAGCGCGTCGGCCTTGGAGTTGACGACCTCCTTGGCGGTGGCGCTGTAGTCCGGGGTCTTGGCCGGGACGGACTTCTTGACGACCTCGACACCGGCCGCCGTGAGCTTCTCGTTGGCGACCTTGGCCAGGCCCACGCCGTAGTCGGACTTGTCGTCGACCAGGTAGACCTTCTTGGCCTTCAGCTTCTTCGCGTAGTAGTCCGCCATGCCGGCGCCCTGGGCGCTGTCGTTGGGGACACCGCGCAGGAACGTCTTGAAGCCCTGGTCGGTCAGGCCCGGGTTGGTGGCCGACGGGGAGATGGCGGTCAGACCCGCGTCACCCAGCAGCGGGGCCGCCGAGTTCGTGGGGCCGGAGAACGCCGGACCCACCAGTGCGACGACATCCGGGTCGTCGATCGCCTTCTGCGCGGCGGCAGTCGCCTTCTCCGGCAGGCCCTGGTCGTCGACCGGGAAGTACTCGAGGTCGACGCCGAGGTCGCCCTTGGCGTTGGCCTGCTCGATGGCGAGCTGGATGCCACGCTCCATGTTCTGGCCCAGCGCGACGTTGTCACCGGAGAGCGGTCCCTGGAACGCGATCTTCAGCGTGTCGCCACTGGCGCCGGAGTCACTCGCACAGCCCGAGAGCGCGAGAGCGCCCACAGCCAGCGGTATGGCGAGCCTGACGATGTTCTTGTTCAGCACTAGGAACCCCTTGGAGCCGCCCGAACGATCTTGTCTGCGGAGGAAGTTGACCTTCCTTCGCAGGACACCGCCAATCGGTGCGGTGTGCGGGGAATGTAATCGCGCGTTCGGGCACAGGCATAGGTGACCGAACGATGTGTGATCGCCCTGTGACCTGAGTCATGCGCCGGAAACAGAACACCCCTTACCGGCGACCGGACATCTCAGCAATGATCCAGAACTTCCCGACATAGCCCTACGTGATCTTCCCCATCACGTTTCTCCGTGCGCCGACCAGGGCCCTGAACAGGGGCTCTTCCGTCGCCGCCGCCCACAAGAACTGGTCGCAGCATGCCCCTGCGCACCCCGTCCCACACCTCGGAAACGACACCGACCGTCTCACCGGACAGCCTCCTCCTGCCGGGAGGCGACACGGTAGCGCGCGACCGCCCGCGGCGCGGCCGAATCGAAATCGACCTTCACAACATCCCCCGGAACATCACAGGGCCCCCGGTCACCGTGTGACCGAGGGCCCCGCCCGTCCGCACGACGCCTACTGGCCCGACTGCTCCTTGGCCGCCTTCTTCTCCTCGGCGTCCTCGATGACCGCCTCAGCGACCTGCTGCATCGACAGCCGCCGGTCCATCGACGTCTTCTGGATCCACCGGAACGCCGCCGGCTCCGTCAGCCCGTACTGCGTCTGCAGAATGCTCTTCGCCCGGTCCACCAGCTTGCGCGTCTCCAGCCGCTGCGAAAGGTCGGCGACCTCCTTCTCCAGCGCCTTCAGCTCCGTGAACCGCGACACGGCCATCTCGATCGCCGGCACGACATCGCTCTTGCTGAACGGCTTCACCAGATAAGCCATCGCCCCGGCGTCCCGCGCCCGCTCCACGAGATCGCGCTGCGAGAAAGCGGTGAGCATCAGAACCGGCGCGATGGACTCCTCGGCGATCTTCTCCGCCGCGGAGATCCCGTCGAGCACCGGCATCTTCACATCGAGAATGACGAGATCCGGCCGGTGCTCCCGCGCCAGCTCCACCGCCCGCTGCCCGTCACCGGCCTCACCGACGACCGAGTAGCCCTCTTCCTCGAGCATCTCTTTGAGATCGAGCCTGATCAGGGCCTCGTCCTCGGCGATGACGACACGGGTCGTCAGCGGCGGGACATGCGACTGGTCGTCATCGTCTTCGACGGGCTGGGGCGACTCGGGGGCGGTCACGGGGGCTCCTTGGGGCGGGGCAAGTTACTGCTGCCAAGAGCCTACCCACCTCCTGTAAGGTAGGGGCACGGCAGGTGATCGCCACCCTTCATTTCGAAGGATACCCCGGTAGCCCAGCGGTAGAGGCAGTGGTCTCAAACACCATCCAGCGTGGGTTCGAATCCCACCCGGGGTACTTCTCAAGGATTCCAAGGTCATTAAGGCGACGGGTGGAATTCACCCGGGCGCGTGATCGACGGGCACCGTTCAGCGAGTGCTCCGGGCCGCCTGTGACGCTCACCGATACACATCCGGGCATGAATGGGCACAGCCCCTCGATTGGTGGACGGATCGCCGCCCTATCCGCTCAGCAACATCCGCTCAACGGCTTTCCGGTATCGAAGGGCATTCCGGCCCCGAGGGAAAGCACGGCACCCAACTACCGAATGACGCCCGCTATTCCAGGCTCTCGCCGATGTGGTGGACGTGGACCAGGTTGGTCGAGCCGGGGACGCCGGGCGGTGAGCCGGCGGTGATGATCACGATGTCGCCGCGGCGGCACCGGCCGATCCGGAGGAGTTCCTCGTCGACCTGGGCGACCATCGCGTCCGTCGACTCCACATGCGGGCCGAGGAAGGTCTCCACGCCCCAGGTGAGGTTGAGCTGGGAGCGGGTGGCGGGGTCGGGGGTGAAGGCGAGGAGGGGGATCGGGGAGCGGTAGCGGGAAAGGCGCTTGACGGTGTCGCCGGACTGGGTGAAGGCCACGAGGTACTTCGCGCCGAGGAAGTCGCCGATCTCCGCGGCCGCGCGGGCGACGGCGCCGCCCTGGGTGCGGGGCTTGTTGCGTTCGGTCAGCGGGGGAAGCCCCTTGGCGAGGACGTCCGCTTCCGCTGCGGTGACGATGCGGGCCATGGTGCGGACGGTCTCGACCGGGTACTTGCCGACGCTGGTCTCGCCGGAGAGCATCACGGCGTCGGTGCCGTCGATGACGGCGTTGGCGACGTCGGACGCCTCCGCGCGCGTGGGGCGGGAGTTGTCGATCATAGAGTCGAGCATCTGGGTGGCGACGATGACCGGCTTGGCGTTGCGCTTGGCGAGCTTGATGGCGCGCTTCTGGACGATGGGCACCTGTTCGAGGGGCATTTCGACGCCGAGGTCGCCGCGGGCGACCATGATGCCGTCGAACGCGGCGACGACGTCGTCGATGTTGTCGACGGCCTGGGGCTTCTCGACCTTGGCGATGACGGGGAGACGGCGGCCCGCCTTGTCCATGACGCGGTGGACGTCGTCGATGTCGCGGCCGCTCCTGACGAAGGAGAGGGCGATGATGTCGGCGCCGATGCCGAGGGCCCAGTTGAGGTCTTCGATGTCCTTCTCGGAGAGCGCGGGGACGGAGACGGCGACGCCGGGCAGGTTGAGCCCCTTGTGGTCGGAGACCATGCCGCCCTCGACGACGGTGGTGTGCACGCGGGGGCCGTCGATGGCGGTGACTTCGAGGGCGACCTTGCCGTCGTCGACGAGGATGCGCTCGCCCCGGGAGACGTCGGCGGCGAGGCCCTGGTAGGTCGTGCCGCAGAGGTGGCGGTCGCCGTCGGTGTCCTCAGTGGTGATGGTGAAGGTGTCGCCGCGTTCAAGCAGTACCGGTCCTTCGCGGAAGCGGCCGAGGCGGATCTTCGGGCCTTGAAGGTCGGCGAGAATGCCGACGCTGCGGCCCGTTTCGTCCGAGGCTTTGCGGACGTGCCGGTATCGCTCCTCGTGGTCGGCGTAGGTGCCGTGGCTGAGGTTGAAGCGGGCGATGTCCATTCCCGCTTCGACCAGTGCCTTGATCTGGTCGTATGTGTCGGTGGCGGGGCCCAGGGTGCAGACGATTTTCGCTCGGCGCATGTTTCGAGCCTATGTCTTACCAGTGGGTAGAGAATTGGTCGCGTGTGACTACTCAACAACCTTTGCATGAAGCGCTATTGACAAGTGTTGAATTGTGCGCAGGGATGCTCCGATGAGCGCGGAGCGGCGCTGCGGTCAGAGTTCTGGCGGGGTCATGGTGAAGCGCGCGTTGACCTGTGCGTAGACGGTCTGGCGCTTCGGTTCGAGGTCGAGGGCGGGCGCCGACTCCGCCGCGGCGCCTCCGGCGAAGCCGCGCACGGCGCCGGGCGGGGCCGGCATCGCGTAGGCGGGTGCGGGTGCTTCGGCTCCGATGTCGGCGAGTTCGACGAGGGCGGCGAGGCTGCCGCCGATGGCTTCGGCGTATTCGCGGGCGCGCTGGACGGCTTCGCGGACTGCTTGGCGGCGGGCCTCGCCGTGGGCGGGCGAGTCGGGGCGCAGTGACCACCAGGGGCCGGTGACCCGGGTGAGTTCGAGATCGGCGAGGCGGGTGGTGAGTTCGCCGAGGGCGGTGAAGTCGGCCAGTACGGCGGTGATGTGGACGCGGCCGTGGTAGGCGCGGACGCGTTCGCCGCGGCCCTTCTCGGTCAGTTCGGGAGTGACGGAGAACGCGCCGGTCTCGAGCTTTTCGACCGCCTCGCCGTACGACTTGACGAGGTCGAGCGCCGCGGAGTTGCGGCGGGTGAGGTCTTCGAGGGCGGCGCGGCGGTCCTTGCCGCGGGCGCTGACGGTGATGCCGATGCGGGCGATCTCCGCGTCGAACTCGATGCGTGCCTCGCCGCGTACGGCGACGCGTGGTTGTTCGGGGGTCGCGTACGGGACGGCGGTGGGGCCGGGCGGGATGGCGTCGGTCATGGGTGGGGCTCCCTGGTGCGAGGGGCTGTTCGTTCCACTCTCGCATCCGGGTCTGACAGCGACCCGAGCCTCTCCCGTGCCGGACATCCGATCGCAACCTGGCGGGGGTGTTGCGGCGGTGGCTCTTGGGTCAGAATCTACGCGCGTTGTGCATGTGGTTGACCGAGGGAGACGAAATGCCGCTGAACCGTAGGACGTTCCTGGAGCGGACCGCCGCCGCCGGGGCGGGCGCCGCTGTCGCGGGTGCCGCCGCCGCACCGGCGGTGGCCGAGGAGCGGGGCAGGGACCATGGGCGCGGGCGTCCGCGCAAGCGGTACTCGTTCACGGTCATGGGGACGACCGATCTGCATGGAAACGTCTTCAACTGGGACTACTTCACCGACCGGGAGTTCGACGACAAGGCCCACAACGACGTCGGCCTGGCGAAGATCTCGACGCTGGTGAACCGGGTGCGTGAGGAGAAGGGGCGCGGCAACACGCTCCTGATCGACGCCGGTGACACGATCCAGGGCACCCAGTTGTCGTACTACTACGCCAAGGTCGACCCGATCACTGCGCAGCGCGGCCCGGTGCACCCGATGGCGCAGGCGATGAACGCGATCGGCTATGACGCCGCGGCACTGGGCAACCACGAGTTCAACTACGGCATTCCGGTGCTGCGCAAGTTCGAGGAGCAGTGCGACTTCCCACTGCTGGGTGCGAACGCGCTGGACGCGAAGACGCTGCGTCCGGCGTTCGCGCCGTACAGCATGCACCGGCTGCGGACGCCGCACGGGCGGGACGTACGGGTGGCGGTCCTCGGTCTGACGAATCCGGGCATCGCGATCTGGGACAAGCTGAACGTGAGCGGGAAGATGGTGTTCCCGGGGCTGGAGGAGCAGGCGGCGAAGTGGGTGCCGAAGCTGCGGTCGATGGGCGCGGACGTGGTGATCGTGTCGGCGCACTCGGGTTCCAGCGGCACGTCGTCGTACGGTGACCAGCTTCCGTACGTGGAGAACGCGGCGGGTCTGGTGGCCGAGCAGGTGCCGGGCATCGACGCGATTCTGGTCGGCCACGCGCACACGGAGATACCGGAGCACTTCGTCACCAACAAGGAGACGGGCGCGCAGGTCGTGCTCTCCGAGCCCCTGAAGTGGGGCCAGCGGCTGACGCTGTTCGACTTCGACCTGGTGTGGGAGAAGGGCCGCTGGACGGTCGAGAGGGTCGGGGCCGAGGTCCTGAACTCGAACACGGTCGCGGAGGACCCGCGGATCACCGGGCTGCTCAGCGACGAGCACTCGAAGGTCGTCGCGTACGTCAATCAGGTCATCGGCACGTCGACCGCCTCGATGTCCACGGAACAGGCGCCGTGGAAGGACGAGCCGATCATCGACCTGATCAACCATGTCCAGGCGGAGACGGTGAGAGCGGCGCTGGCCGGCGGTGAGCACGCGGCGCTTCCGGTGCTGTCGCAGGCGTCGTGCTTCTCCCGTTCGGCGGTGATCCCGGGCGGCGAGGTGACGCTCAAGGACGCGGCGGGGCTGTACCCGTTCGAGAACACCCTCGAGGCGCGGCTGATGACGGGTGGGCAGCTGAAGGAGTACCTGGAGTTCTCCGCGCGGTACTACGTGCAGACCCCGGCGGGTGCACCGGTCGACACGTCGAAGCTGACGAACGCGGGTGGGACGCCGGACTACAACTACGACGCGGTGTCCGGGCTGACGTACGACATCGACATCGCGAAGCCGGCGGGTTCCCGGATCGTGAATCTGTCGTTCGAGGGCGCGCCGCTCGATCCGGCGGCGCGGTTCGTGCTGGCCGTCAACAACTACCGGGCGAGCGGCGGCGGGAACTTCCCGCACGTGGCCACGGCCCGGCAGTTGTGGGCGAACTCGGAGGAGATCCGAAACACGATCATCACCTGGGTGCAGGCGAAGGGGGCGGTCGATCCGGCGGAGTTCGCGTCGGTGGGCTGGCAGCTGACGCGGGACGGCGTGCCCGTCTTCTAGGGCCGGGCGTCTCGGGCCGGGTATCTCGGGCCGGCTCTCGTGGCCGGTTCCAGGACCCGTTCCCGGAACCGGTCAGCGTTCCGATTCGAGGGGAACGAGTGCGGCCGCCTGGCCGGGGATGCCGGGCGCCTCGCGCCGTTCGAGGCCGAAGCTGGTGAAGGCGGTGCGGCGCGGCAGCGGGTAGGGCTCCTTGCCGGTGAGGGAGTTGAGGATGCTCGCGCTGCGCCAGGCGGCGAGTCCCAGGTCGGGCGCGCCGACGCCGTGGGTGTGGCGTTCGGCGTTCTGCACGTACACGGAGCCGGTGACGGCCGGGTCGAGTTTCAGCCGGAACTCGGCGTCGACGAGGTGGCGTCCGGCGCTGTCGCGGCGCATGTACGGGTCGAGGCCGGCGAGGAGGGGTCCGAGCGGGCGTTCGCGGTAGCCGGTGGCGAGGACGACGGCGTCGGTGGTGAGCCGGGAGCGGGTGCCCTGCTGGACGTGTTCGAGGTGGAGTTCGACCCGGGTGTTGGCGACCCGGCCGGCGGTGCGGACGGTGACGCCGGGGGTGAGGGCGGCGTCGGGCCAGCCGCCGTGGAAGCTGCGCCGGTACAGCTCGTCGTGGATGGCGGTGATGGTGTCGGCGTCGATGCCCTTGTGGAGCTGCCACTGGCGGGGGACGAGATCGTCCCGGACCTTTTCCGGCAGGGCGTGGAAGTAGCGGGTGTAGTCGGGGGTGAAGTGCTCCAGGCCGAGCTTGGAGTACTCCATGGGCGCGAAGGCCTCGGTGCGGGCCAGCCAGTGGAGCTTCTCGGCTCCGGCGGGCCGGGCGCGCAGCAGGTCGAGGAAGACCTCGGCGCCGGACTGGCCGGAGCCGATGACGGTGACGTGCTCGGCGGCGAGGAGCCGGTCGCGGTGTTCGAGGTAGTCGGCGGAGTGGACGACCGGGACGGCGGGGGCGTCGGCGAGCGGGCGCAGCGGCTCGGGGACGTAGGGCTCGGTGCCGACGCCGAGGGCGATGTTGCGGGTGTGGGCGCGGCCGAGGGCTTCGGCCTCGCCGTCGGCGTCGAGCTGGGTGAAGTCGACTTCGAACAGGCCGCATTCGGCATTCCAGCGGACGGCGTCGACCTGGTGGCCGAAGTGGAGGCCGGGGAGGCTGTCGGCGACCCAGCGGCAGTAGGCGTCGTACTCCGCTCGCTGGATGTGGAACCGCTCGGCGAAGTAGAAGGGGAAGAGCCGGTCGCGGGCGCGCAGATGGTTGAGGAACGTCCAGGGGCTGGCCGGGTCGGCGAGGGTGACGAGGTCGGCGAGGAACGGGACCTGGAGGGTGGCGCCCTCGATGAGGAGGCCGGGGTGCCACCGGAAGGCGGGCCGCTGTTCGTAGAAGGTGGCGGCGAGGCCGCCGGGGACGCCGTCGGCCAGGGCGGCGAGGGACAGGTTGAACGGGCCGATGCCGATGCCCACGAGGTCGTGGGGGCGGTCGAGTTGGTCGTTCGGGGGCGTGCCGGTCATCGGGGTGTGCTGCCTTCCACGAGTCGGGTCAGGGTGTCGAGGTCCTCGGGCGTGGTGTGGGGGTTGAGCAGAGTCGCCTTGAGCCAGAGCCGGCCGTCGGCGCGGGCCCGGCCGAGAACGGCGCGGCCCTGGACGAGGAGGGTGCGGCGGATCTCGGCGGTCTCGCCGTCGGTGGCTCCGGCGGGCCGGAACAGGACGGTGGAGAGGGTGGGCCGTTCGTACAGTTCGAGCCGTGGGTGCTTCTCCACGAGGTCGGCGAGGTCGTTCGCGACGGCGCAGGTGCGGTCGACGAGGGCACCGAGTCCGTTGCGGCCGAGGGCTCTGAGGGTGACGGCGATCTTGAGGATGTCGGCGCGCCGGGTGGTGCGCAGCGAGCGGCCGAGGAGGTCGGGCAGGCCGGCGTCGGTGTCGTCGCCGGCGTTGAGGTACTCGGCGGTGTGGTCCAGCGGTGCGAGGCGGGCCGTGTCCGGTACGGCGAGCAGTCCGGCGGCGACCGGCTGCCAGCCGAGTTTGTGCAGGTCGAGGGTTACGGAGTGGGCGCGGTCGAGGCCGGTGAGCAGCGGGCGGCGGTCGGCGCTGAAGAGGAGCGGGCCGCCGTAGGAGGCGTCGACGTGCAGTTCGGCCCGGTGCCGGTCGGCGGTGTCGGCGATCGCCGGGAGCGGGTCGATACGGCCGGTGTCGGTGGTGCCGGCAGTGGCGACGACGAGGAGCTTGCGGCCGTGGGCGGCGGCCAGGGCGGCGAGGGTCGCGTCGAGTGCGGCGGGGTCGTGGACGTCGGTGGTGACCGGTTCGGGGAGGCCGAGGAGCCAGGCGGCGCGGCGGACCGAGTGGTGGGCGGTGTCGCCGCAGACGGTCTGCACGGTCCGGTCCGGTCCGTGGCGCTCCCTGGCGAGGAGCAGGGCGAGCTGGTTGGACTCGGTGCCGCCGGTGGTGACGAGGGCGTCGGGGGCGGTCCCGTCCGGATACACCTCGCGGGCGAGGACCCGGGTGACCCGCGCCTCCAGCTCGGAGGCGGCGGGGGCCTGGTCCCAGGAGTCCATCGACGGGTTGAGCGCGGAGGCGGCGAGGTCGGCGGCGACGGCGAGCGCGAGGGGCGGGGTGTGGAGGTGCGCCGCGCAGAGGGGGTCGGCGGGGTCGGCGGCACCGTGGGCGACGGCGCGGACGAGGGTGCGCAGGGCGTGGGCGGCACCGTCGCCGTACTCGGGCAGTACGTCGCCGGTGGCGTGCCGCACCTGTGCGGCGACCGCCCCCGGCCCGCCGGCCGGCACCGGCCCGCCGCGCGCGACGGCGCCCTCCCCGAGGGCGTCGAGCACGAGGGCGAGGAGAGGACGCAGGGCGTCGGGGCCGGAGATTCCTCCCGCGAGGGGCGGGGTGTGCGGCATGGGGCGGGTCCTTGGGCGAGACGCGGGATGGTCACCGCAACGGTGACGAGGGGGCCGGTGGGGCGCCCGCAGATCTCAACGATCAGAACCCGAAAGTGGTATTGCCTTGCGGGAGGGGGTGGGTGGGGGGTGCGTGTGCGGTATAGGGCCGCTGCGCGGGGCTAGTCCCCTACCCGCCCCCTTCCCGCTGTACCGGATTTGCGGCTCCGCCGCGTGGGGGCTCCGTCCGGACCCGCGCCTCAGACGCCGGCGGGGCTGGGTTGGCCGGTCATGTCGGGGCTCCGCCCCGAACCCCGCGCCTCAATCGCCGGCGAGGCCGGAGTTGCCCCCGTGGCCGTCCCTGTTTCGCGCAGCGAAGTCAGGCCTGCCCGGCGGGCTGGTTGCCGCACAGCGGCATTTCCAGCCCGGCCTGGGGGTACTCCCCCTACGCCTGGCGGCGTGGGAGGTGCCCCCACCCACGACCGCCAGGCCGTAGGGGGAGATTGAGGCCACCGCGCGAAGCGCGGTACCGGGCCCGGGCGGAGCCCCCGGTTCGGGAAGGGGCGGGGTGGGGGAAGGTCACGGCTCCCGGACCCGCAGGGCCCTGCGCAAGTCGTCGACCTGGTCGGCGAGCTTGCGGCGGAGCGCCGGGAGGATGTCCGGCTGGGACAGGCACGCCTCGCCCAGCCGGAGCGCCTCCGCGTCGACCGCGTGCGCCGGGAAGGCGTAGCGGCCGCACGCTTCGGCGATGGCCGGGCCGCGGAGGGTGGCGAGGGCCACGGCGTCGGGGTAGAAGCGGGGCACGTATTCGCGTACCAGGTCGGCCTGTTCGGGCTGCCAGAAGCCCTGCGCGGTCGCCGCGAACAGGTAGTTGGACAGGTCGTCGCCGGCGAAGAGGCGGGCCCAGGCCGCGGCCTTGGCCTCCGGGGTGGGGAGGGCGGCGCGGCAGCGGGCGGCGCCTTCCTGGCCGGTGGCGCTGGGGTCGTTCTTCAGCTCGAGGGCGATGGCCGTCTCGTCGGTGGCGCCGAGGACGGCGAGGCGGCGCAGGACGCGCCAGCGCAGTTCGGGGTCGAGCTCGGGCCCGCCGGGCACGCTGCCCTCGGTGAGCCACTCCTGGATGGGCTCGGGCTGGCAGGCGGCGTCGATGTAGTGGCGGACGGCGGTCAGGCGCAGCCCGGGGTCGCTGCCGTCCTCGGTGCGGCGCAGCAGGTCGCGGCAGATGCGGGTGAGGGTGGCGAGCGCGGCGGGGCGCTGCTCCGCGGGCAGGTAGCAGTCGGCGATCTGGCCCGCCGCGAAGGCGAGGACGCCTTGGACGACGGCGAGGTCGTGCTCGCGCGGCAGGTGCTCGCGGGCGGCGTCGAGGTAGGCGGTGGGGGCGAGTTCGCCGTCGCGGACCATGTCGCGGGCGGCGTTCCACACGACGGCGCGGGTGAGGGCGTCGGGGATGCCGGCCAGCGAGGCGAGGACGGTACGCCAGGAGGCGGCGTCGAGGCGGACCTTGGCGTAGCTGGTGTCGCCGTCGTTGAGGACGACGAGCGCGGGCCGGCGTCCGGGGCGCACCGGCGGCTCGCCGTCGTGCGGTACGTCGGTCTCGAAGCGTTCGCGCAGGACGAGCGTGCCGGGGTCGATGGGGTCGGTGTCGTACGCGCCGACCGCGATGCGGTGGGGGCGGCTGCCGTCGCGGGCGACGGTCAGCGTCCACCCGCCGGGGGTGTCGGCGACGGCGGGGGTGAGGGTGTCGACGCCGGTGGTGCGCAGCCATGATGCGGCCCAGGCGTGCACGTCCCGGTCGGTGGCCGCGGCGAGGGAGTCGATGAAGTCGGCGAGGGTGGCGTTGGCGAACCGGTGCCGGGCGAAGTGGGTGTTGATGCCGGCGAGGAAGTCCTTCTCTCCCAGCCAGGTGACGAGCTGGCGCAGGGCGGAGGCGCCCTTGGCGTAGGAGATGCCGTCGAAGTTGAGCATCGCGGAGGCGGTGTCGGGGACGGCCTCCGGGTCGGGGGCGACGGGGTGGGTGGAGGGCCGCTGGTCGGCGTCGTAGCCCCAGGACTTGCGGGCGATGGCGAAGTCGGTCCAGGTGTCGGTGAAGCGGGTGGCTTCGGTGAGGGTCTGGTAGCCCATGTACTCGGCGAAGGACTCGTTCAGCCAGATGTCGTCCCACCACTTGAGGGTGACGAGGTCGCCGAACCACATGTGGGCCATCTCGTGCGCGATGACCATGGCGCGGGTCTGGCGCTGGGTGTCGGTGACGGCCGAGCGGTAGACGAATTCGTCGCGGAAGGTGACGAGGCCGGGGTTCTCCATGGCGCCCGCGTTGAACTCGGGGACGAAGGCCTGGTCGTAGGAGTCGAAGGGGTACGGCTCCTCGAACTTCTCGTGGTACCGGTCGTAGCACTGCCGGGTGATGTCGAGGAGTTCGTCGGCGTCGGCGTCGAGGTAGGGGCCGAGGGAGCGCCGGCAGTGGATGCCGAAGGGCAGTCCGGCGTGTTCGGCGCGTACGGAGTGCCAGGGCCCGGCGGCGACGGCGACCAGGTAGGTGGAGATCAGCGGGGTCGGCGCGCAGGTCCAGCGGCCTTCGCCACGGTGGGTGGCGACGCCGTTGCCGAGGACGGTCCAGTTCTCCGGTGCGGTGACCGTGAGGTGGAAGACGGCCTTGAGGTCGGGCTGGTCGAAGGCGGCGAAGACCCGCTGGACGTCGTCCATGAAGAGCTGGGTGTAGACGTACGTCTCGCCGTCGCTGGGGTCGGTGAAGCGGTGCATGCCTTCGCCGGTGCGCGAGTAGCTCATCCGGGCGTCGATGCGCAGCTCGTGCTCGCCCGCGGTCAGGCCGGTGAGCGGGAGCCGGTTCCCGGTGAGCCGGGCGGGGTCGAGGGGCTGTCCGTCGAGCGTGACGGAGCGCAGTTCGACGGGCTTGATCTCGACGAAGGTGTCACCGGCCGCTTTCGCGGTGAAGTGGACGACGGTCCGGGAGTCGAAGTTCTCGTCGCCGGTGGTGAGATCGAGATCGATCGTGTACCGCTGTACGTCGAGTTGCCGGGCTCGGTTCTGCGCTTCGTCGCGCGTCAGTACGGACATGCGCCCATGCTGCCTGATGGTCCCGGGCGAGCACACGGGGTGGTGATTGCGCTGTCAGCGCACACCGGGATCGTGCTGGTTCGGCTGGTCGGCGATCTGTTCGTGGTGGCGGATCACCTCGGCGATGATGAAGTTCAGCAGCTTCTCCGCGAACGCCGGGTCGAGTTTCGCGCTCTCCGCGAGCCGGCGCAGCCGGGCGATCTGGCGGGTCTCCCGGTCGGGGTCGGCGGGCGGCAGCCGGTGTTCGGCCTTGAGATGGCCGACCTGCTGGGTGCACTTGAAGCGCTCGGCGAGCATGTGGACGACGGCCGCGTCGATGTTGTCGATGCTCTCGCGCAGGCGGTCGAGCTCGGCGCGCACGTTGTCGTCGATGTCCCTCGTGGTCATGGTCAGCGAGCTTACGTCGGGCGGAGCGGAGGGTCGGCGGGTGTTCAGGGTGCGGGACGCGGGTGCGGCAGCCTCCGGGGGCTGTGGCGGCCGCCGGGGCCGCGGCGGACGGCGCGGTGCGGCCGCGAGTACGCCGGCCACCGAGGGCTGCGGCGGACGGCGCGGTGCGGCCGCGAGTACGCCGGCCACCGAGGGCTGCGGCGGACGGCGCGGTGCGGCCGCGAGTACGCCGGCCACCGAGGGCTGCGGCGGACGGCGCGGTGCGGGCAGAGGGGCGGGCCGCCGGGCCCGCCCCTCCCCGCGCCGGCCGCTCTACAGGTTCGCGGCGGCGGACCTGATCGCGGAGGCGAAGGTGGACACCTCGGTGTAGACGCCGGGGTAGCCGGCCCGGGCGCAGCCGTAGCCCCAGCTGACGATGCCGACCTGGATCCAGGCGCCGGCGTCGTCCCTGCGGAACATGGGGCCGCCGGAGTCGCCCTGGCAGGTGTCGACCCCGCCCTGGTTGTAGCCGGCGCAGATCTCCTCGCCGGCGACGAGATCGTCGTACGCCCGCCCGCAGACGGCGTCGGAGACGAAGGGGACCTGGGCCTTGAGCAGGTAGCGCTGCTGTGCGCCGCCCTCGCGGGCCGCGCCCCAGCCGGCGACGGTGAAGGTGCCGTTGTTGTAGGCCGTGGTGTCGGCGATCTTCAGGGTGGGCAGGTCGATGGGGCGTTCGAGCTTGATCAGGGCCCAGTCCTTGCCGGTGCCGTTGTAGCCCGGGGCCCGCAGGACCTTGGTGGAGCGGACCTTGACCGCGCTCGAGCTGCGGAGGTCCACGACGCCGGCGGTGGCGGTGATGCCGGTGTTGTTGCCGGAACTGCCGACGCAGTGGGCGGCGGTGAGCACGATGTCCCGGGCGTAGAGGGCGCCGCCGCAGCCCATGGAGAGCCGGACCATGAACGGGAACTCACCCTGGGCGGCGCGGGAGCCGCCCACGACGGGCTGGGGTTCCGTGGGGGCGGCGAAGGCGGAGGCGGGCTGGAGACTGACGGCGGCGAGCAGGACCGCACCGGCCGCGAGACATCGTTTGAGCGTGCTCATGAGCTTCAACGGAGTGCCTCTCGTGGGGGGGTTGAGGGGAACGCCCGACAGACACCGGTCGGCACGGCTCGCGTATGACATGTGCCCGACAAGGCGTTGTCCGGAGTATGGGACCGGCTCAGCGGACGCACAAGAAGCACCTTTCGGCCAGTCCCCCGGCGTCGCGGACGCCGCGCGGCCCCGTCCCGGCCGTAGAGTTGCCACGTCGTGGAGCTCAGCACCATGGAGCCTCAGGACCGCCGGACCCGCGGCCTCCGCCTCAGGGCCCGCCGGACAGGGCAGGCGCAGCAACCGCCGGGCGTGCATGGGGGTACGGGACGTGGCGAACGTCAGCGAGGTCGTGCACGGCTTTCCGCATCTGGACACCGTGCGGTCGGCGATCACGGCGCTGTACCGGCGGCTCTCCCCCGAGAGCGTGCTGACGTACGCGCCCAGCGTCCTCCCCGCCGACGTGGCCTTCGCGGACGACGACGACCTGTATCTGGGCGCGCAGCGCGTGGCCCGCGCCCTGGTGCACCATCTGCGGCTGCCGGACGCCCGGGTGATCGTCAGCTTCCGCGAGATGGAGCACGCGGCGAGCGTCGAACTCACCGCGGGGCCCGAGTACTTCATCGAGCTGAACAACCGGTTCCGCACGCACCGGCGGGACATCGGCGCCGCCCTCGCGCACGAGATCACGCATGTGCTGCTGCACCGCCTCGGGCTGTCGTTCCCCGGCACCCGCGACAACGAGATCCTCACCGACACCGTGACCACGTACCTGGGCGCCGGGTGGCTGCTGCTGGACGCCTTCCGCGAGGACGCCCTCTCCAGCCAGAAGCTCGGCTATCTGACCCCGGAGGAGTTCGGCTACGTCCTGGCCGGGCGGGCGATGGCCTTCGGCGAGGACCCGCGGACCTGGTTCACCAGCCCGCAGGCGTACCACGCGTACACCAAGGGCCGCGCCCGGGCGCTGCTCGACGCGCAACGGCCCCCGCTGACCACCGCCGGCCGCCTGGGCCGCCTCCGCTACGCCAAGGACCGCCGCCACGCACGGGAGCACCCGGCCGACCGGGCCCCGGGACCGTTCGCGTACGCCTTCGAGCAGGGGCCGGACGGGCTGCGGGTCTCCTTCCCGTGCACCACGTGCCACCAGCGCATCCGGGTGCCGGTACGGGGGCGGGTGCGGGCTCGCTGCGGCCTGTGCGGGACGATTCTCGAATGCGATACCTAACCGTTCCTATTCAGTGTGCAGGAGTGGGTCTTGGACCCATTCCTGCACACTGCGGACGCCGCGAACGGTTTTGGGTGTCCTGGTCGCCCGCGTTCGCTCCGTGTCCGGTGGCACGGATCGTGTCCGTGGTCCGGGAATACGGGGGCGGGGTTCCTCACGCCCCGGGGTGTCCGGTGGGGCCTGGACGGTCCGATGCCCGCATCCATCGCTCTGGTGGGTGCGGGGCGGTGCCGTCCGACGCCGGACCGGACAGCCCTGGGCGCGTCGCCCGATCGCGATGCTCGCCGCATCGTGACGGGTCGTCTTACGGGTGGTGCTGATCAGTGGCTTCTGCCAGTGCTGGGCGCCCCACTTGGAGGTGTAGGCGGGGTCGACGGCGATGATGGTGATGCCGGTCCGGTCGGCCATGGAGGTCAGGCGTGCGCGGAGCCGGCCGGTGGGCATCCCGGAGACCAGCCGGCGGAACCGTTTCCTGCGGCCGTGCTTCTCGCGGGTCTTCTCGGCGGTGAAGTCGAGGTCCTCGACTGCGATCGCCTTCACGCCGCAGGATGTGGCCCAGTGCAGCAGCCGGGTCAGGGCGTGGCGGACCTGGGCGTCGCGGTGGTCGGCGGTGCCGGTGAGGTCGTAGGGGAAGCGGCGCGGCTCACCGCACGGGTTGCCGTGGGTGTCCAGGCGGCGAGGTGGTCTGCGTTCATGTCGACCCCGACCACCCCGTCGGCCAAGGCCGTAGCCAGGGGGATCGTCCGCGTCACCGGGATCTGCCAGGAGGCGGTCACATACCAGCGGCCACGGTCCACGTCGTGGTGGATGCGGTGGGCGACGGCCCGGTTCGCCGTGACGCGATCGGCCCCTTCCTGCCCACGGTGCGCGAATACCACCCGGCCGGTCAGGACGTACCGGCCGTGCGGAGCGTTGGCCAGATAAGCGAGTGGGGCGGGGAGTCTGATGCTGACCTCACCGTCGGGGCTGATACGGATGGTCTCGTTCCCCGAACCGCTTCCCGGACTCCCCGTCCGCCTGCAGGAACCAGCGTGCCGCCTCCCAGCGCTCGCGCCACCGGCTCTCGGTGAGCTGGGGGGGCGGGCAAGTGATGCCGGGTGCGGGCCAGACGCTTGCCGCCCCGCACCACCCGTACGATTCCGGCCTTCCAGGCGGCCCGCTCCCATGCCAGCCGGTCCTCCAGCACATGCAGGCGCCGCGACTTGGCATGCCACTCCCGCCGACTGCGGTAACCCGCCGGAGCCTTCCTCATGCCCTTCTGCCCGACCGGCAGTGACGGCCGGTGCCGCACCGTCCGCAACCCCGCCTCCAACGAATGGATGTGGGCGAGCGCGCTGCGGCGGGCCAGCGCCCACTGGTCGTGGGTGGCTTTGGTGACCGCGCCCGCCCACCGGGCCGACGACACCGGCGTCAGCTCCCGCTTACGCACCGCCCACGCGTCGGCATCATGCCCCAGCCCGTCACGACAGCGCACCTTCAGATCACGGGAGGCCGGCGCGCCCAGATGCGCCCCCACCTGGCGCAGCACTTCCACATCGCCGGCGGTGAGCTGCTTGAACCGCGTGCGGATTGCCACCCCCGACGGACCCGGCGCGACGAACGGCGCCGCCAACTCCCGCAGACCACCCACCTCTCGCACCCCTGATCTACCGTGCCGACCCGCCCACTTCACCCAACGACGACCACCCGCCAGAGGTCACGCATTCGACAAACAGACTTCCGTTCCCACCCCCGCCACAACAGAGCGCCATTCCCCCGACCGCACCCCGCACTCACTCACACATGCCGGAACACACTCACGCACAGTCAAAGGCCAGCAGTGCCCAACCCCGTTTCCGTAGGGTCGGACCCATGACGAACCGACCGTTCGCGGACGAACCGGCAGCACGGACGAGCGACCTGTTCGAGGCGGTGTACGGCGGCGAGGAAGACGCCGTCGTTCGGCTGCTGCGGGCCGGCGCCCCCGCGGAGAGCATCGACGAGGACGGCCTGACCGCGCTGTACGCGGCCGCTGTCGGAAACCAACCGGGCATAGTGCGTCTCCTGCTCGCCGCTGGCGCCGACCCCGACCGGCCCTGCGGCCCCGACGACGGCGACCTGCCGCTGTGCGCGGCCGCGGTCTGGGGACACACGCAGGCCGTACGGGCGCTGCTCGCGGCGGGCGCCTCGCCCGACCGGCCCGAGCTGCTCGGCTTCACCCCGCTGGTCTGGGCGGTGCGCCAGGGCCGTACGGAGACGGTGGAGGCGCTGCTGGAGTACGGGGCCGACCCCGATCTGCCCGGCCCCGGCGACGAGCCGCCGCTGGTGCTCGCGTCCCGCCGCGGCTCGCCCTCGACGGTGCGGGCGCTGCTGCGGCACGGGGCCGGCGCACGGGCGGAGACGCTGGAGCAGGCGCTGGAGGAGGCCCGCGGATGGATGGAGCTCGACGTGGAGCGCGAGCTGCGCAGCGGGCTGTTGGCCTACGAACCCGGGGCGGAGACGGTGTCGCGGTACGTCGAGGAGGACGGCGGGGCGACCGTCGTCGTCGAGTTGCTGCGCGACGGCGTTCCCGCGGCGGGCAACGAGCAGCAGACCGGCCATGGCGCCATCGCCACGATCCTCGAGGAGCGGCTCGGCATCCGCGCGCCCTGCGGGGACCTCGCGGAACGCGCCCTGCTCCACGGCAGCCCGGACCGCGACGAGTGGATCGAGGCGGTCACGGCGCTGTGGCGCCGGGGCGACGAGGAGACCTTCGAGGCGGCGGCCGCCTGGTGCGCGAGCGACGAGCCACTGCGGCGGGCCTTCGGCGCGGACGTGCTGGGCCGGCTCGGCTTCACCGCGGGGACTGGCGAGGAGACCGTCCGGCCGTTCGCAGCGCGGGCGCTGCCGCTGCTGCGGGAGCTGTCCCGTCAGGCCACGGACCCCGAAGTGCTCCAGGCGGCCGTCCTCGGCCTCGGTCACCACGGCGACCCGGCCGCGCTCCCCGAGATCGTGCGGCACGCCGGCCATCCGGACGCCGCGGTGCGCCTCCGGGTGGCCCTGGCCCTGTGCGGACTGGTGCCCGGCGACCACACGGAGGGGGTCCGGACCCTGATCGGGCTGACCGGGGATCCGGAGCCGGCGGTGAGGGACTGGGCGACCACGGCGCTCGCCGGGGTGGACTCGGACACCCCCGAGATCCGGGAGGCGCTCGCCGCCCGGGTGGGCGACCGGGACGCGGAGACGGTGGCGGAGGCCGCCAGGGGGCTCGCGATGCGGCAGGATCCGCGCGCCGAGCAGGTGCTGGCTCGGTTGCTCGCCGACGAGGACCCGGAGGGCTACGCGCACGACACGGCGGCCGGCGCGGTACGGCACCTCAGGGACGAACGCCTGCGCAGGCGTCTCCACGGCACACTCCCCCGCCGGCCCTGACGTGGGCGCGCCGGCCAGTGGCGCGCCCCGGCGTCCGGACGGCCGGGGTGCCGAGAGCGGTCCCCGGCGCCCGTCGCGTCAGGCCGATCCGCCCCGGCCGGCTCCGCGGCCGCCGCGGGTGCCGCCACGGCGGCCCGAGCCGCCCGCGGACTCGCTCTGTCCGGTGGACCTGCGCGGCGTGCGGGGCGGCGTCTCCCCCGACGGACCGCGGCCGTGGGACCTGGCCTCGGACGACGTGCCCCGCGACGTGCGGGACGGCGTCTCCGCCGCTCCCTCGGTCCGCCGCCGGGCGGGCCGGCGGCGGCGCGACGCGGACGCGCCGCTCTTCGCGGCGGGCGCGGCGGCCTGCTGCGGGATCTCGATCGTCACCGCCACACCCGACGGCTCCCGTGCTCCGGTGAGCCTGCTGAGCTCTTCGTCGCTGGACTTGACGCGTGCCGTGCGCGGGCTGATGCCCGCGTTCGACATGAGGCGGGTCATCTCGCGGCGCTGCTCCGGCAGGACCAGCGTCACGACGCTGCCGGACTCGCCCGCGCGGGCGGTGCGGCCGCCGCGGTGCAGGTAGTCCTTGTGGTCGACGGGCGGGTCGACGTTGACGACCAGGTCCAGGTCGTCGACGTGGATGCCGCGCGCCGCGACGTTCGTCGCGACGAGCGCGGTGACCTGACCGGTCTTGAACTGGTCCAGGGTCCGGTTGCGCTGCGGCTGCGACCGGCCGCCGTGCAGGGCGGCCGCCCGTACACCGCTGGCCAGCAGCCGCTTGGCGAACCGGTCGGCGCTGCGCTTGGTGTCCACGAAGAGGATCACCCGGCCGTCACGGGCGGCGATGCGCGTGGCGACGGCCTTCTTGTCGGTCTCGTCCAGCACGTGCAGCACATGGTGCTCCATCGTGGTGACGGCGCCCGCGGACGGGTCGACCGAGTGCACGACCGGATCGGTGAGGAACATCCGCACCAGCCGGTCGATGTTCGCGTCGAGGGTCGCGGAGAAGAGCATCCGCTGTCCGTCCGGCTCGACCTGCTTCAGCAGGGCGGTGACCTGCGGCATGAAGCCCATGTCGGCCATCTGGTCGGCCTCGTCCAGCACGGTGGTGGCGACGGCGTCGAGGGCGCAGTCGCCGCGCTCTATGAGGTCCTTGAGCCGCCCGGGCGTGGCCACGACCACTTCGGCGCCGCGCCGCAGCGCACCGGCCTGCTTGGTGATCGACATACCGCCGACGACGGTCGCGAGCCGCAGCTGCAGCGAGGTCGCGTACGGCGCGAGGGCGTCGGTGACCTGCTGCGCGAGTTCCCGGGTCGGTACGAGGACGAGCGCCAGGGGCGCCCGCGCCTCGGCCCGGCGTCCGGCGGTACGGGCGAGGAGCGCGAGCCCGAAGGCCAGCGTCTTGCCCGAGCCGGTGCGGCCGCGCCCGAGGATGTCGCGGCCGGCGAGAGAGTTGGGGAGGGTGGCGGCCTGGATGGGGAAGGGCTCGGTGACGCCCTGGGCCACGAGGGTCTTCAGCAGGGCGGCGGGCATGTCCAGCTCGTCGAACGCCGCGACGGCGGGCAGCGCGGGGGTGACGGTCTCCGGCAGGGTGAATTCCTGCGGGGCCGCCACGCTGCGGTTGCTCGCCTTTGTGGAGCCGGATTTCTTGGCCGAGCCGTGTCGGTTTCCGGCGCCGGGCCGATTGCCACCGCTGGTGCGGCTTCTGGCGGCTGATCGGTCCGGTCGTTCGGAGCGGTTCATGCGGAATGTGCCTTCCTGGGGCCTGTGGACAGCAAGAGCCGGGGCCCGCACCGACGAAGGTGCGGGCCCCGGCTGCAGAGCTGCGAGATACGCGCCCGGCGATCAGGCCGGGAGGATGTTCTCCGCCTGCGGGCCCTTCTGGCCCTGCGTGACGTCGAACGTCACCTTCTGGCCTTCCTGGAGCTCGCGGAAGCCCGAGGTGGCAATGTTCGAGTAGTGGGCGAAGACGTCGGCGCCGCCGCCGTCCTGCTCAATGAAGCCGAAGCCCTTTTCCGAGTTGAACCACTTCACGGTTCCAGTAGCCATGTCATTCTCCTAAAACAGGGGCAAGCCGGAAATCCACACCTCGTGGACTTCCCGTCGCGCCTTGACTCCCATCCGGAGAAGCCGGAAACAATAATGTGCGCCTGAGGAAGCATTCCCGTCAGGCGCACACAAAGTTCATGGGTACCAAAACTGCAACTACATCACCGTAGCACGCCGGGGCCCCAGAAGGGCGATTCTGACACGCCGGATGATCGCCGCGATCCGGCCGGGCCGGCCGGATCGCACCCGGATCACCTGCGCCGCCTCGTACGGAGCGGGCCTCCGGGGCCCCAGGACCGTACGACCAGCTCATCACCCTCCACCGACGTCCTGACGACCTCCTGGAGCTCGATGCGGAACAGCTGGAACGGCTCCGGCGGCTCCACTTCCGCGACGAAGCGCGCCTTCGCCGCCGGCTCGGTCACCTCGTAGGCCCGTCCGGAGATCCGGACGTCCCCGCCGTCCATCGAGTCGCCGGGCCCCGGATTCGCGTGCAGGGCGAAGCGCGGGTCGCGCGCGAGGTCCCGGGCCTTGAGCGAGCCCGGCATCATCCCGAGCCACGGCTCACCGAAGCGGAAGTTCACCTCCAGCCCGGTCAGACGCGGCGAACCGTCCTTGCGGAGCGTGGCCAGGACGTGATGCCGATACCGCTCGAAGCGGCGCTGCACGACCTCGGCGAACGCGGGCTCGGCCGCCCGGAGTGCAGCCCATGTGGAAGACGTCATGCCTCCATGGAAGCGCGTGAACCGGACATCTTCTGTCGTGTTTTCCAGCGGCGTGCCGGTGCGGGTGAGGCGTGCTGTGCTGGAAGGGGTACGGGCCGCCGACGGGGTGACGGGGAGGCACAGGACCCTTGCGCCGAGGAGAGACGACCATGGCCATCCTCATACGGGCCGTGCTGCCCGACGTGACGACCGAGCAGTACGACGAATTCAGCGCGAAGCTGCGCGCGGAAGCGGGCGACACGTTCGCCGGGTGTCTGGTGCACGTCTGCGTGGCGAAGGACTCGGGTCTGGAGATCTACGACCTCTGGGAGTCCGAGGAAGCGATGGACAGGTTCGCGAAGGTGATGACGCCCCTCGCCGAACGCGAGGGGTTCGCGGGGGCAGCGGCGCGTCCCGAGGAGATGCCGGTGCACCGGTACGACTTCCCGTCCCGGTAGCGCCGGCCCCGGTGGCGGCCCCGGCTCAGCGGACGATGCCCTGGGCGCGGGCCGCCGCCAGCCACTGCGGGAACTCACCGACCAGCCGGTCGTACAGCTCCGCGTCCGGTACCCGGCGCGGGTCGAGCCCGGCGTGGAAGAAGCCCGCGTTGTCGACGGGGCGCTTGGCGGGGACGGGCAGGTCGTCCAGCTTGCGCAGGAAGTCGAACTGCGAGCTGCGCTTGTTGCCGAAGCCGACGAACTGCCAGAACAACGGCAGCCTTGCCGCCTTGCAGAGGTACCGCTCGGCGGCGAGCTTGTTGATCGGCCCGCCGTCGGTCTGGAAGACGACGAGCGCGGGGTCGGTGGCGCCGCTGTCCAGGTAGTGGTCGATGACGGCGTCCATCGCCAGGTGGTAGCTGGTCTTCCCCATGTGCCCGAGGCCGGAGACGACCTCGTCTATCCGGCCGCGGTGGTTCTCCACCGCGATGTCGGTGACCGCGTCGACGTCGGTCGAGAAGAACACGACGGGCACGATGCCGTCGTCGTCGAGATTGGCCGACAGCCCGAGGACCCGGTCGGCGAGGGCCTGGACGCTGCCGTCCTTGTAGTACTCCCTCATCGACCCGGAGTAGTCGACCACCAGATAGACGGCGGCGCGCTGCCCGTGCAGCCCGTGCTTCTGGAGCGAGACGGCGGCGGTCTTGTAGAGGCTGACGAGGGCGGGGGCGCTCTGCTCGAGCTTGTGGAGGCTGACGGGCATGCGGGCTCCGTTCGTCGGACCGTACGAGCGGTCCGACGATATCCCCCCGGGCCTGTCCCACGGGGGCTCTCGTCGGGGCTCCTCGCCTCAATCGCCGGCGGGGCTTGGAACTCGCCGGTCTCGTCGGGGCTCCGCCCCGAACCCCGCGCCTCAAACGCCGGCGAGGCTGAAGTCGCCCGCCATATCCAGCCCGGCCCGGGGGCCCCACCCACGGCCGCCAGGCCGTAGGGGGAGATTGAGGCCGCGGAGCCCGGACCGCCCCACCCGGCGGGGCCGGCCACCGGGGCGGTGAACAGCCCGCCCAGACGCGCCACGGCGCCTGCCGGTCCGGTCGGGGACATGGCAGGCGCCGTGTTCAGTTCCGCACGCCGTTGTACGGGACGTATATAGGGGGCGGACGGTCAGACCGTCAGCGCCCGGTCCGTCGGGCGGATCGGTGCAGGCAGGGCGCTCGCGCCCGTCAGGTAGCGGTCGACGCCGCGCGCCGCCGAGCGGCCCTCGGCGATCGCCCACACGATCAGCGACTGGCCGCGGCCCGCGTCGCCGGCGACGAAGACGCCGTCGACGTTGGTCGCGAAGTCCGCGTCCCGCGCCACGTTGCCGCGCTCGTCGAGGTCGAGGCCGAACTGCTCGACCATGCCGTTGGACCGGTCGATGCCGGTGAAGCCCATCGCCAGGGTGACGAGCTGCGCCGGGATCTTCCGCTCGGTGCCGGGCTTCTGGACGAGCTTGCCGTCCTCGAAGGCGACCTCGACCAGGTGCAGGGCCTGGACGTTGCCGTCCTCGTCGCCCTCGAAGTGGGTGGTGGAGACGGAGTAGACCCGCTCGCCGCCCTCCTCGTGCGCGGAGGTGACCTTGTAGAGCATGGGGAAGGTCGGCCACGGCTGGTTGGCGTTCCGCTCCTCGCCCGGCCGGGGCATGATCTCCAGCTGGGTGACGGACGCCGCGCCCTGCCGGTGGGCGGTGCCGACGCAGTCCGCGCCGGTGTCGCCGCCGCCGATGACGACGACGTGCTTGCCCTCCGCGGTGATCGGAGGGGAGACGAAGTCGCCCTCCTGCACCTTGTTGGCGAGCGGCAGGTACTCCATCGCGAAGTGGATGCCGTTCAGCTCACGGCCCGGCACGGGCAGGTCGCGGGAGACGGTCGAACCGGCGGCGACGACGACCGCGTCGTAGCGGCGGCGCAGCGCGTCGGCCTGCATGTCGCGGCCGATCTCGACCTCGGTGCGGAACTTGGTGCCCTCCGCGCGCATCTGCTCGATGCGCCGGTTGATGTGCACCTTCTCCATCTTGAACTCGGGGATGCCGTACCGCAGCAGCCCGCCGATGCGGTCGCCGCGCTCGTACACGACGACGGTGTGGCCGGCGCGGGTGAGCTGCTGGGCCGCGGCGAGGCCGGCCGGGCCGGAGCCGATGACGGCGACGGTCTTGCCGGAGAGGCGCTCGGGCGGCTGCGGGGTGACGTCGCCGGTGTCCCATGCCTTGTCGATGATGGAGACTTCGACGTTCTTGATGGTGACGGCCGGCTGGTTGATGCCGAGGACGCACGCCGACTCGCAGGGAGCCGGGCAGAGGCGGCCGGTGAACTCCGGGAAGTTGTTCGTGGCGTGCAGCCGCTCGGAGGCGGCGGCCCAGTCCTCGCGGTAGGCGTAGTCGTTCCACTCGGGGATGAGGTTCCCGAGCGGGCAGCCGTTGTGGCAGAACGGGATGCCGCAGTCCATGCAGCGGCCGGCCTGCTTGCTGATGATCGGCAGCAGGGAGCCGGGGACGTAGACCTCGTTCCAGTCCTTGACGCGCTCTTCGACGGGGCGGGTCTCGGCGACCTCGCGCCCGGTGGTCAGGAAGCCCTTGGGGTCAGCCATTGGTCGCCGCCTCCATCATCTTCTCGGTGGTCTCCTGCTCGGAGAGACCGGCGAGCTCAGCGGCGTCCTTGGCGGCGAGCACGGCCTTGTACGTGGTCGGGATGATCTTGCTGAACCGGTCCGCGTTCACGGCCCAGTCGGCCAGCAGCTTCTCTGCGACGGTCGAGCCGGTCTCCTCGAAGTGGCGGCGCACGACGTCGTGCAGCCATTCCTTGTCGGTGTCCGACAGAGCCTCGACGGCCGACAGGTTGCCGGAGTTGACGTTGTCCTTGTCGAGGTCGATCACGTACGCGATGCCACCGGACATGCCTGCCGCGAAGTTGCGGCCGGTCTCGCCGAGGACGACCGCGTGACCGCCGGTCATGTACTCGCAGCCGTGGTCGCCGACGCCCTCGGAGACCACCAGCGCACCGGAGTTGCGGACGCAGAAACGCTCGCCGGTGCGGCCGCGCAGGAACAGTTCGCCGCCGGTGGCGCCGTAGGCGATGGTGTTGCCCGCGATGGTCGAGTACTCGGCCAGGTGGTCGGCGCCCCGGTCGGGGCGGACGACGATCCGGCCGCCGGACAGGCCCTTGCCGACGTAGTCGTTGGCGTCGCCCTCGAGGCGCAGCGTGACGCCGCGCGGCACGAACGCGCCGAAGGACTGGCCGGCGGAGCCGGTGAAGGTGATGTCGATGGTGTCGTCGGGCAGGCCCGCGCCGCCGAACTTCTTCGTCACCGCGTGGCCGAGCATGGTGCCGACGGTCCGGTTGATGTTCCGGATCGCGACCTGGCCGCGGACCGGCTGGGCGTCCTCGGCGGTGGCGGCGTTCAGCGCCTCCGCGGCGAGCTCGATCAGCTCGTTGTCGAGGGCCTTCTCCAGTCCGTGGTCCTGCTCGACGGTCCGGTGGCGCACGGCGCCGTCGGGCAGCGCGGGCACGTGGAAGAGGGGCTCGAGGTCGAGGCCCTGGGCCTTCCAGTGGTCGACGGCCCGCTCGGTGTCGAGGAGTTCGGCGTGGCCGACGGCCTCCTCGACGCTGCGGAAGCCCAGCTCGGCGAGGATCTCGCGGACCTCCTCCGCGATGAAGCGGAAGTAGTTCACGATGTACTCGGCCTTGCCGGAGAACCGCTCGCGCAGCACCGGGTTCTGGGTGGCGATGCCGACCGGGCAGGTGTCCAGGTGGCAGACGCGCATCATGACGCAGCCGGAGACGACGAGCGGCGCGGTCGCGAAACCGAACTCCTCGGCGCCGAGCAGCGCGGCGATGACGACGTCGCGGCCGGTCTTGAGCTGGCCGTCGGTCTGGACGACGATCCGGTCGCGCAGGCCGTTGAGCAGCAGGGTCTGCTGGGTCTCGGCGAGGCCGAGCTCCCAGGGACCGCCCGCGTGCTTCAGGGAGGTCAGCGGGGAGGCGCCCGTACCGCCGTCGTGGCCGGAGATGAGGACGACGTCCGCATGGGCCTTGGAGACACCGGCGGCGACCGTGCCGACGCCGACCTCGGACACCAGCTTCACATGGATGCGGGCGGCCGGGTTGGCGTTCTTGAGGTCGTGGATCAGCTGGGCCAGATCCTCGATGGAGTAGATGTCGTGGTGCGGCGGCGGGGAGATGAGGCCGACGCCGGGGGTGGAGTGCCGGGTCTTGGCGACCCACGGGTAGACCTTGTGGCCGGGCAGCTGGCCACCCTCGCCGGGCTTGGCGCCCTGGGCCATCTTGATCTGGATGTCGTCGGCGTTGACCAGGTACTCGCTGGTGACGCCGAAGCGGCCGGAGGCGACCTGCTTGATGGACGAGCGCCGCGCCGGGTCGTACAGGCGCTCCGGGTCCTCGCCGCCCTCGCCGGTGTTGGACTTGGCGCCCAGCTCGTTCATGGCGATGGCCAGCGTCTCGTGCGCCTCCTGGGAGATGGAGCCGTACGACATGGCGCCGGTGGAGAAGCGCTTGACGATCTCGGAGACGGGCTCGACCTCGTCGATGGAGATCGGCTCGCGGCCCGACTTGAAGCCGAAGAGACCGCGCAGCGTCATCAGCCGCTCGGACTGCTCGTTCACGCGGTCCGTGTACTTCTTGAAGATGTCGTACCGCTTGTTGCGCGTGGCGTGCTGCAGGCGGAAGACGGTCTCCGGGTCGAACAGGTGCGGCTCGCCCTCGCGGCGCCACTGGTACTCGCCGCCGATCTCCAGCGCGCGGTGCGTGGCGGCGATGCCGGAGACCGGGTAGGCCTTGGCGTGCCGGGCCGCGACCTCCTTGGCGACGACGTCGAGACCGGCGCCGCCGATCTTGGTGGCGGTGCCGTTGAAGTACTTGTCGACGAAGGCGTCGTCGAGACCGACGGCCTCGAAGACCTGCGCGCCGCGGTAGGAGGCGACCGTGGAGATGCCCATCTTGGACATGACCTTCAGGACACCCTTGCCGAGGGCGTAGATCAGGTTGCGGATGGCCTGCTCGGGCTCGAGGCCCTCGATGAAGGTGCCGGCGCGGACCAGGTCCTCGACCGACTCCATCGCCAGGTACGGGTTGACCGCGGCGGCGCCGTAGCCGATGAGCAGCGCGACGTGGTGGACCTCGCGGACGTCGCCGGCCTCGACCAGCAGGCCCACCTGGGTGCGCTGCTTGGTGCGGATGAGGTGGTGGTGCACGGCGGAGGTGAGCAGCAGCGACGGGATCGGCGCGTGCTCGGCGTCCGAGTGCCGGTCGGAGAGCACGACCAGGCGGGCGCCGCCCTCTATGGCGGTGTCGACCTCGCCGCAGATGGCTTCGATACGGGCGGCCAGCGCGTCGCCGCCGCCGGAGACCCGGTAGAGGCCGGACAGCGTGGCGGCCTTCATGCCGGGCATGTCGCCGTCGGCGTTGATGTGGATGAGCTTGGCCAGCTCGTCGTTGTCGATCACCGGGAAGGGCAGCGTGACGCTGCGGCAGGACGCCGCGGTCGGCTCCAGCAGGTTGCCCTGGGGGCCGAGCGAGGAGTGCAGCGAGGTGACGAGCTCCTCGCGGATGGCGTCCAGCGGCGGGTTGGTGACCTGCGCGAACAGCTGGGTGAAGTAGTCGAAGAGCAGCCGGGGGCGCTCGGAGAGGGCCGCGATCGGCGAGTCGGTGCCCATGGAGCCGAGCGGCTCGCCGCCGGTGCGGGCCATCGGCGCCAGGATGACGCGCAGCTCCTCCTCGGTGTAGCCGAAGGTCTGCTGGCGGCGGGTGACGGACGCATGGGTGTGGACGATGTGCTCGCGCTCGGGAAGGTCCTCGAGCTCGATCTCACCGGCCTCCAGCCAATCCCGGTACGGCTTCTCGGCGGCGAGGGCCGACTTGATCTCGTCGTCCTCGATGATGCGGTGCTCCGCGGTGTCGACGAGGAACATCTTGCCGGGCTGGAGGCGGCCCTTGCGGACGACCTTGGCGGGGTCGATGTCGAGGACGCCGACCTCGGAGGAGAGGACGACGAGTCCGTCGTCGGTGACCCAGTAGCGGCCGGGGCGCAGTCCGTTGCGGTCGAGGACCGCGCCGACCTGGATTCCGTCGGTGAAGGTGACGCAGGCCGGGCCGTCCCAGGGCTCCATCATCGTGGAGTGGTACTGGTAGAAGGCGCGCCGGGCCGGGTCCATGGAGTCGTGGTTCTCCCACGCCTCGGGGACCATCATCAGCACCGAGTGCGGCAGCGAGCGGCCGCCGAGGTGCAGCAGCTCCAGGACCTCGTCGAAGGAGGCGGAGTCGGAGGCGTCCGGCGTGCAGACGGGGAAGATCCGGTCGATCTTGCCGGCGCCGGAGTTGAACAGCTTGGAGGCGAGCTGCGACTCACGGGCGCGCATCCAGTTGCGGTTGCCCTTGACCGTGTTGATCTCGCCGTTGTGCGCGACGAAGCGGTACGGGTGGGCCAGCGGCCAGCTCGGGAAGGTGTTCGTGGAGAACCGCGAGTGGACGAGCGCGACGGCCGTGGCGAAGCGCCGGTCGGAGAGGTCCGGGAAGAAGGGCTCGAGCTGGCCGGTGGTCAGCATGCCCTTGTAGACGATGGTGCGCGCGGAGAGCGACGGGAAGTAGACTCCGGCCTCGCGCTCGGCGCGCTTGCGCAGTACGAACGCCTTGCGGTCCAGCGCGATGCCCTCGCTGCTGCCGTCGCCCACGAAGAGCTGACGGAAGGCCGGCATGGTGGCGCGGGCGCCGTTGCCGAGCAGGTCCGGGGTGACGGGGACCTCGCGCCAGCCGAGGACGGTGAGGCCCTCTTCGGCGACGATCGTCTCGATCTTCGAGACGCCGGCGTCGGTGTCCTCGGCGCCGGCCGGGAGGAAGGCGATGCCGACGGCGTAGGAGCCGGCCGCGGGCAGTTCGAAGTCGGTGACCTCGCGGAGGAAGGCGTCCGGGACCTGGAGCAGGATGCCCGCGCCGTCGCCGGAGTCGGGCTCGGAGCCGGTTGCGCCGCGGTGCTCGAGGTTCCGCAGTACGGTCAGCGCCTGCTCGACCAGCTCATGGCTGGCAACACCGGTGAGGGTGGCCACGAACCCGACACCGCAGGCGTCGTGTTCGTTACGGGGGTCGTACATCCCCTGGGGGGCGGGGCGACCGTCCATGGGCGACCAGGCGTCGGAACGCATTGGCTCTCCCGTCGTCGTCGTGGCATGTGCAGTGCCGAGGGACGACGTTGGCCCTCCGCGAAATTTCGTGCAGGTTACATGATGGAGTGCTTCTCGCGAAGCGGATAGCTCATTCCAGCATGCGGACACCGCGCCAAGCGGTGAAGGTGGGCCGCAACGGACAGATCGACGTCCGGAGGGCCTGCGCAGAGCAGGCTTCGTTGCCCACAGCGCTTACGGCTCATGCCCCGGGATTTCGTAATCGAAACCACCGAGTAACGGCTACTTATGTTGCGCCTTGCATACTGTCTCACCTGGACGCCTTTTCGCGGCAGGACGTACGTCACAGGGTCCGTGACAGAGCCGGAAAATGCGAACGCACCGGCTCACGGGGAGCCGGTGCGGTGCGGTGCCGAAGGGCCGGTGGCCTACACCGCGGCGCCGATGAGCGTGCCGAGGCCATAGGTGACCGCGGCGGCCGTACCACCGAGGGCCAGCTGACGCAGCCCGCTGAACCACCAGCTGCGGACCGTGACCTTCGCCACGAGGGCGCCGCAGGCGAAGAGCCCGACCAGGGCCACCAGCACCGCGGGCCACAGCGCGCTCGCACCGAGCAGATACGGCAGCACCGGCAGCATCGCGCCGAGCGCGAACGCCCCGAAGGAGGAGACCGCGGCGACGACCGGGGAGGGCAGGTCGTCGGGGTCGATCCCGAGCTCCTCGCGGGCATGGATCTCCAGCGCCTGCTCCGGATCCCGCGACAACTGCATCGCGACCTCGCGGGCGAGCGCGGGCTCCACGCCCCGGGCGACGTACAGCGCCGCCAGCTCCTCCATCTCGTCGACCGGGTGCTTACGCAACTCGCGGCGCTCCACGTCCAGTTCGGCCTCGACCAGTTCGCGCTGGGAGGCCACGGAGGTGTACTCGCCGGCGGCCATGGAGAACGCGCCCGCGGCGAGCCCGGCCAGGCCCGTGATCACGATGGTCTGCTGCGAGACCGCGCCGCCCGCGACACCGGTCATCAGCGCCAGGTTGGAGACCAGTCCGTCCATCGCCCCGAAGACCGCCGGGCGCAGCCACCCGCCGCTCACATCACGGTGGGTGTGGTTGTCGCGGTGCGCCACGTGAAGTGCGGCTTCGCTTTCGATGATGGACACGGCTCTCCCCTTCTCCGGCGGCTGCCCGGTCGGCCCCGCCCCCCTTCGACGTCCTCGAAGATACGCCGAATGTAAGGGGCGTACCAGCAAGGCAGGCTTTACTTACCTGGGCCCGCGGGGGGTGGGCGAAGTGGGTGACAGAAACGCTTCTTCGACTCAGGTCGGGCGGCTCGTGGCACAGATCGGGGAACAAGGCTCGCGCGCGCGAAGGGACCTTCATGGAAGTGCTGACAGCGTCCGGTTCCGGTCCCGTCACCACCCGGTCCGACCGGGCCCGCGGCGCACTCCTCGGCCTGGCGGTCGGCGACGCGCTCGGCGCCCCCGCGGAGAACATGCGGCCCTCGGAGATCCGCCGCCGGTGGGGCCGTATCGAGGACTTCGTGAGCGACGACCCCGCGGGCACCGACGACACCGAGTACGCGATCTTCTCCGGCCTGCTGCTCGCCCGGCACGGCTCCGCGCTCACCGTGGCCCATGTCGAGGCGGCCTGGCACCACTGGATCGCCGACCTGGACGAAGGGCCGTTCCGGGGCGCGGGCTTCAGCGAGCGCGGCACCCTGGAGAACCTCCGACGGGGCCTCGCCGCCCCGATCTCCGCCCAGCACCGGCACGCCTGGAGCGACGGCCTGGCCATGCGCGCCGCTCCCTTCGGCGTCTTCGCGGCCGGCCGGCCCGCCGAAGCGGCACGGCTGGTCACGATCGACGGCAGCGTCAGCCACGACGGCGAGGGCATCTACGGCGGCCGCGCCGTCGCGGCGGGAGTGGCGGCGGCGATGGGCGGCGCGGGACCGGCGGGGGTGATCGGGGCGGCGCTGTCCGTCGTCCCCATGGACTCCTGGACCGCCCGCTCGATGCGCCGCGCGATCGTCGCCGCCGGCCGGACGTATCCGGACGCCCTGTCCATGGAGCGGGCGGTCCGCTCGGCGGTCGTCATCGGCGGCTACCCGTGGACGGACCTGGCGCCGGAGGCGGTCGGCCTCGCGTTCGGCGCGTTCGCGGCGGCGCGGGGCGACTTCCGCGCGTCGGTGCTGACGGCGGTCAACATGGGCCGCGACGCGGACACCACCGCGGCGGTCGCGGGCGCGCTGGCCGGTTCGGTCGCCGGCTCGGCGGCGATCCCCGAGAGCTGGGCGTCGGCGATCGCGCCGGTCCGCGGCAGCTGCCTCCCGTCGATGCGCGGCTACCACGTCCTGGACATCGCGGACCTGCTGACCCCGGACGAAGACCCGGGCGACACACCGTGACGCCGGGCCCCGGCCCCGCGCCGGGCGGCGCGGAGGCCGGCATCACCGACACCGGGACACGGGCCAGGGACACGGTGGCCAACGACGGGGCTGCCGCGGCCGGGCACCGGGCACTCGTGGACCGGGCCGTCGGAGGCTCCCCGACCGCGCGGCCCATCACGCGCGGCGCCGGCGCGGCGGAGGCGGCGCCCGCGGACGGTCCACGCCGGATCGAGGGGCTGCTCCTCGGGCTGGCCGCCGGTGACGCCGCCGGGTGGCCGGCCGCCCGGCACCGGGCCGCGCGTATGCCGGAGTGGACCCGGCGCCTCACCCGTGAGCTCGACACCTTCGCCGAGCAGAACGCCACGACGACGCTGCCCGTCCCCATCGCGCTCAACCAGCCGCCGGAGCCCCTGCGGCTCGGCCCCTCCGACGACGCGGAATGGGCGGCCTTCGCAGCCCGGACCGTGCTCGCCGCCGCCGGGGAGCCCTTCCTCCACCTGGCCCCGGCCCGCCGGCTGCGCGCCGCGATCGACCTCGCGTGGAACTCCCTCGCCGGGCTGGTCGCCGCGGCCGCCGAGCGCGCTCCCGAGGTCGAGTCCGCCGTGCTGCCCCTGCGGGCCCGGATCTCCGTGCACGCAGGGCTCGGCAATCTGGCGACCGGTCTGCGGCCCCCGGCGACCGGTCACGACAACCCGCACTACTTCGACGACGCCGCCTGTGTACGGGCCGTCGTACTCGCCGCGGTCCATCCGGGCGACCCTCTCGGGGCCGCCGTGCTCGCCGAGTTCGACGCGCGGTACACACAGGACGGCGACGGGGTGCACGGCGCCCGCGCCATGGCCGCCGCCGTCGCCGCCGCGCTCGGCGGCGCGGACGTGGACGACGCCGTCGACGCCGCGCTCGCCGAACTCCCCGAGGCCACCGAGATCGGCCGCAACGCGCACCTCGCGGTCAAGCTGGCCCGCGACGCGTCGGGCGCCTTCGAACTGGTACCGCTGCTGGAGCACCAGATCGTCGACCACGTCTACAGCTACGGCATCGCCGCCGCGGAGACCGTGCCGGTCGCGCTCGCCGTCGCCACCGCCGCGCGTGGCCGGGTGGCCGAGGCGGTGCCGGCAACCGTCTGCCTCTCCCGTGTCGCGGACTCCGCGCCCGCTCTGGCGGGCGCGCTGACCGGGGCGCTCGGCGGCGGTGCGTCTCTGCCCGCCACCTGGCGGGACGCCTGCCGGACGCTCGCGGGCTGCGCCCTGCCCCGCCTGGCCGGAACGGATCTCGTCGCACTCGCGGCACAGCTCGAAGCCGCGCTGCGGCGCCCCGCGACCGGGCACGCGGCCGGACCCGCGACCGGCCCACCGCCGGGCACCCGTTAGCAGAAACCCGGCGCGCGGTACGCCGAACACGGCCGCCCCAGGTGGACAATTCGGGCATGACGACGACTACGGCGGCGCCCGGCACGGCAGCGCAGACGGCGGCCTCCCCGACTCTCCCCCTCGACGACCGGATCACCGGCAGCCTGGTCGGAGCCGCTGTCGGTGACGCTCTCGGCGGCCCCGTCGAGGGCTACTCGCCCGAGCAGATCCTTCAGCGCCACGGCGGGCGGATCACCGGCATCGTCGGCCCCTGGCACGGGGACGACTGGCGCACCGCCCGCCCCATCGCCCCGTACCACAAGGGCGACGGCCACATCACCGACGACACCTTGATGACGCACGCGCTGATCGGGGTGTACGCCACGGTCCGCGACCACCTCGACGCGTACGCCGTGGCCGACCATCTCGTCCCCGACCTCATCACCAACCCCCGCTGGATCCCGGAGCTCGAGGCCGAGGCGATCCCCCTGCAGCGGCTGTTCCTCGCCGAGAAGTGGCTCGTCGCCCGGCTGCACTACGGGCACCACGACCCGCGCGAGGCGGGTTCGGGCAACATCGTCAACTGCGGCGCGGCGATGTACATGGCGCCGGTCGGGCTGGTCAACGCGGCCAACCCGGCGGCCGCGTACGCCGAGGCCGTCGACGTCGCGGGCGCGCACCAGTCGTCGTACGGGCGGGAGGCGGCGGGCGTGTTCGCGGCGGCCGTCGCCGCGGCGTGCCTGCCGGGCGCCACGCCCGCGTCGGTCGTCGAGACGGCGGCGGCGCTGGCGAAGGACGGCACCCAGGCGGCGATCGAGTCGGTCGCGGAAACGGCCGCGCGGTACACCGACTTCGAGTCGGCGCTGACACCGCTGCGGGCGGCGGTCGCGCCGTTCGACACCGTCGGCTCCGACTACCGGAACCCGTCCCTGGGCGCCCGCCGCCCTTCGCGTCTCCACTCCATCGAGGAACTGCCCATCGCGCTCGGCATGCTGCTGGTGGGCGACGGCGACTACCGGCGTACGGTCCTGGCCTCCGTCAACTACGGCCGGGACTGCGACTCCATCGCGACGATGGCCGGCGCGATCGCCGGGGCCCTGCACGGCGCGGCGGCCGTGCCCGCGGAGTGGGCGGAGCGGGTCGCGGGGGCGAGCCGCGTCGACCTGCACGCCCCGGCGGCCGAACTGGCGGCAGTGACCAGGGAGATCTACGCCCGTGACACAGAACGCCGCCGGGCCCACGAGGCGGCGTTCGCGTCCCTGACGGTCACCGCGCGATGACCGGCGCGCTGCGGGTGACCTGGGTGCAGCCGGAGGATCTGATCGGCCACGAACTGCGCCAGGCCGAGGAGGACGGCAGGGACGCGGCAGCCGTCCGCGACCGCTGGCTGGCGGCGGGCGGTGCGCCCGCTCCGGAGCGCGCGGGCGCCTCGCCCGCCGGGGCGACCCCGGCGCTGCGGGCGCTGGCGGAGACGCTGCTGTCCGAACTGGACGCCCTTCCCTCTCCGTTGGCGTGCGACGAACCCACGTCGCTCGCCGCGATCAGGGCCGCCGCCCCCGCCTGGGCGACCGCGCCCGCCGGGCTGCCGGAGGAGAAGATGCGGCCCACCGCCCCGGCCGCGGTCCCGGTGTCGCAGGATGCGCTGCACGCCTCCTGCCTCGGGCGCGCCGCCGGCTGTCTGCTGGGCAAGCCCGTCGAGAAGCTGCCGCTGCACGCGATCCGCGACATCGCCCGCGCCACCGGGAACTGGCCGCTCACCACCTGGTTCACCGCCAGGGGCCTGCCCGCGGACCTGGCGGCCGCGCACCCCTGGAACCGGCGCAGCGCCGCGAACTCGCTCGCTGAGAACATCGACGGGATGCCGGAGGACGACGACCTCAACCACCCCCTGCTCGGTCTGCTGCTGCTCCGCCGCCACGGCAGGGACTTCGCCACCGCCGACCTCGCCCGGCTCTGGCTGGACGAGCTGCCCGCCGGGCGGACGTTCACCGCCGAACGCGTCGCCTACCGCAACCTGCTCAGCGGCATCGAGCCTCCGCTCACCGCCGCTCACCGCAACCCGTTCCGGGAGTGGATCGGCGCCGCCATCCGCGCCGACGTCCACGGCTGGACCAATCCCGGCAACCCCACGGCCGCCGCCGCCCAGGCGTACCGGGACGCGGCGCTCACCCACACGGCGAACGGGGTGTACGGCGCCATGTTCATCGCGGCCGCCCTCGCCGCCGCGGCGAGCGGCGCCGTGGACGTCCATGAGGCGATCGCCACCGGCCTCACCGTCGTGCCGCCCCGCTCGCGCTTCGCCGCGGCCGTACGCTTCGGCGTCGAAGCGGCCCGTACGCACACCGACTTCGCCGACGCCGTCGACAGCCTCCACCGCGCGTACGGCGCCTACCACTGGGTGCACGTGCTGCCCAACGCCGCGCTGCTCGTCGCCGCCCTCACCCACGCCGACGGAGACTTCTCCGGCTCCATCTGCCGCGCCGTCTCCGGCGGGCTCGACACCGACTCCAACGGCGCGACGGCCGGTTCCCTCGCGGGGCTGCTGGCCGGACACCCCGAGGCCCTGCCCGACCGTTGGACCGCCCCGCTGAAGAACCGGCTGTCGACCTCGGTCGCCGGTTTCGACGGCGTCGGCTTCGACACCCTCGCCCGACTCACGCTCAAGGAGGCCCTCCGCCCATGACCGGCATCGTGGTGCTCGGCAGCACCAACATGGACCTCGTCGCCTTCGTCGCGCACGCGCCGCAGCGCGGGGAGACCGTCACCGGACGCGAGTTCCGCACGATCCCCGGCGGCAAGGGCGCCAACCAGGCCGTCGCCGCGTCCCGTGCCGGCGGCGAGGTCGCCATGATCGGGGCGATCGGCTCCGACCCGTTCGGCCAGCAGTTGCGGCACACGCTCGAATCCTGCGGCATCGACACCGACCTGCTCAGGACCGCGGAGGGCCCCTCGGGCACGGCGCACATCGTCGTCGACGACGAGGGCGGCAACGCGATCGTCGTCATCCCCGGCGCCAACGGCACCGTCACCTCCCTCGCCCCCGGGGAGGAGGCCCTCATCGCCGGCGGCGACACCCTCCTCCTCCAGCTCGAACTCCCGCTCAGCGCCGTGCTCGACGGCGCGGAGGCCGCCCGCCGCCACGGGGTGCGGACCGTCCTCACCCCCTCCCCCGCGCAGCCGCTGCCGCCCGAACTCCTCGCCGCCACCGACCTCCTCGTCCCCAACGAGCACGAGGCGGCCACCCTCACCGGCGTCGCCGACCCGCACTCCGCGGCGCAGGAACTGCTGCGGCAGGTCCCCGAGGTGGTGATCACCCTGGGCGCGGCGGGCTGTCTGTACGCGGCCCGCGGCAGTGAACCCATCACCGTGCCCGCTCCTTCCGTGACCGCCGTGGACACCACCGCGGCGGGTGACACCTTCGTCGGCGCCCTGGCCGTGGCGCTCGGCGAGAAGAAGCCCGTCGCGCAGTGCCTGGCCTGGGCAAGCACGGCCGCCGCCCTGTCCGTCCAGCGCCCGGGAGCGTCCTCCTCCATGCCGTACCGGTCCGAGATCGACGCCGCCTCATGAGCGCGCCCTCGTCCTCCTCCCTTCCGTTGCGAGGACTGCGCGTCCTCGACCTCGCGACCCTCTTCGCCGGTCCGCTGTGCGCCACGATGCTCGGCGACTTCGGCGCCGACGTCGTCAAGGTGGAGCACCCCACCCGCCCGGACCCCTCCCGCGGCCACGGCCCCGCCAAGGACGGGATCGGCCTGTGGTGGAAGGTCCTCGGCCGCAACAAGCGGACCATCACCCTCGACCTGTCCGCCCCCGGCGGCCGGGACACCCTGCTGCGGCTCGCGGCGACGGCGGACGTGGTCGTGGAGAACTTCCGCCCCGGCACCCTGGAGAAATGGGGGCTCGGCTGGGACGAGCTGAGCGCGGCCAACCCGCGGCTGGTCCTCACCCGGATCACCGGCTTCGGGCAGTTCGGCCCGTACTCCCACCGGCCCGGTTTCGGCACGCTCGCCGAGGCGATGAGCGGCTTCGCCGCCGCCACCGGCGAACCGGAGGGCCCACCGACCCTGCCGCCCTTCGGTCTCGCCGACTCCGTCGCCGCGCTGGCCTCCGCCTACGCCGTCATGACCGCGCTCGCCGCCCGCACCACCACCGGCCGCGGGCAGGTCGTGGACATGGCAATCATCGAACCGATCCTGGCGATGCTCGGACCGCAGGCGCTCTGGTACGACCAGCTCGGATATGTGCAGCCGCGCACCGGGAACCGCTCCCGCAACAACGCCCCGCGCAACATCTACCGCACCGCCGACGGCAGTTGGCTCGCCGTCTCCACCTCCGCCCAGTCCGTCGCCGAACGCGTCATGCGCCTGGTGGGCCGGCCCGAGCTCGTCGACGAACCCTGGTTCGCCACCGGCAGCGGCCGCGCGGAACACGCCGACGAACTCGACGCCGCCGTCGGCGGCTGGATCGCCCGCCGCACCCGCGAGGAGGCGACCTGTGCCTTCGAGAAGGCGGAGGCCGCGATCGCTCCCGTCTACGACATCCGCGACGTCATGGACGATCCCCAGTACCGCGCGCTGGGCACCATCACCGAGGTCCCGGACCCGGAGCTCGGCCCGCTGCGTATGCAGAACGTGCTCTTCCGGCTGTCGGAGACGCCCGGCTCCATCCGCTGGGCCGGCCGGCCGCACGGCGCCGACACAGAGGACGTCCTGGCCGAACTCGGTATGACCCCCTCGGACATCGCCGCACTACGCACCCAGGGAGCGCTGTGACCATCCCTTTGACCTGGCTCTACGCCCCCGGCGACCGCCCGGAAACGGTCCGCAAGGCCCTCGCCTCCGACGCCGACATCGTGATCGTCGACCTGGAGGACGCCGTCGCCCAGGGGCGCAAGCCCTACGCCCTGGACGCCACCGTCGACCTGCTGTCGGACCCGCAGCCTCTCCCCGTCCATGTCCGCATCAACTCCCCCCATGACGTCGAGGCCCTCGCGGAGCTGCCGGGCCTCAGTGCACTGCGTATCCCCAAGGTCGCATACGCCACTGACATCCAGCAGATCGCGGGCCGCGCACCGGGTGTCCCGCTGTACGCACTCATCGAGTCGGCGCTCGGGGTGGAGCACGCGTACGCGATCGCCACCGCGCACCAGGCGGTCGCCGGCATCGCGCTCGGCGAGTCCGACCTGCGCGCGGACCTCGGCCTGCGCGGCGACGCCGGTCTCGACTGGCCGCGCACCCGCCTGGTGATGGCCGCCCGGGCCGCCGGTCTCGCGCCGCCGTCCCAGTCCGTCTTCCCCGACATCCTCGACCTCGACGGCCTCTACGCCTCCTGCTCCCACGGCCGGTCCCTCGGCTTCCTGGGCCGCGCCGCCATCCACCCGCGTCAGCTGCCCGTCATCGAACGGGCCTTCAGGCCGACGCGGGACGAGATCCAGGCGGCGGAGGAGATCGTCAAGGCGGCGGCGTCCGACGCGGGTGCGCTGGCGCTGCCGGACGGGCGCTTCGTCGACGCGGCGGTGGTCGCGACGGCGCGGCGGACGCTGGCGCTGGCGGAACGGGAGGTGGGGTGACGGGGGTGGGGCCGCTGCGCGGGGCGTGTTCCCCTACCCGCCCCTTCGCGAACCGGGGGCGCTGCCCCCGGACCCCTGCGCCTCAATCTCCCCCTACGGCCTGGCGGCCGTGGGAGGTGCCCCCAGGCGGGGCTGGGTCTTCCGGTCTTGTCGGGGCTCCGCCCCGAACCTCGTACCGCGCTCCGCGCGGTGGCCTCAAACGCCGGCCGGGCTGACTGTGTCAGCCCGGCCGGCGTTTGAGGCGCGGTCCGGGCGGAGCCCGGTTCGGGGAACACGCCCGCCGCAGGCGTTATGGCTTGCCGGGGGACTCCGCCGCGTCCGCAGGCGCGTCCTCGGACTGCGCCGTACCGGCCTCGTCCGTCTCCGAAGACGAAGCGCCGTCGTCCTCATTGGACGACTCCACCGCCGCCGGCTCCACGATCTCCTCGCGCCCCGGCCGCAGCCGCGCCGAGATCACGATGTACGTGACCGCCAGGATGAAGACCAGGATGGACGTCCAGACGTTCAGCCGCAGGCCGAGGATATGGTGGGCGTCGTCGACGCGCATGTACTCGATCCAGCCGCGGCCCGCGCAGTACGCGGCGACGTAGAGCGCGAACGCCCTGCCGTGGCCGAGCTTGAAGCGCCGGTCGGCCCAGATGACCAGCAGGGCGACGCCGATGCACCACAGGGACTCGTACAGGAACGTCGGGTGGTAGAGGCCCGGCTCGCGGTTCGCGCCCTCGGTGATCCTCAGCGCCCAGGGCAGGTCGGTCTCGCGGCCGTACAGCTCCTGGTTGAACCAGTTGCCCCAGCGGCCGATCGCCTGAGCGAAGGCGAGACCGGGAGCCAGCGCGTCGGCCCACGCGGGCAGCGGGATGCCGCGCCGGCGGCAGCCGATCCAGGCGCCGACCGCGCCCAGCGCGATCGCGCCCCAGATGCCGAGGCCGCCCTCCCAGATCTTGAAGGCGTCGACCCAGTTCTCACCCTCGCTGAAGTACAGCTGGTAGTCGGTGATCACGTGGTAGAGCCGACCGCCGACCAGGCCGAACGGCACGGCCCAGACGGCGATGTCGGCAACCGTCCCGGCCTTGCCGCCGCGGGCGACCCAGCGCCGGTTGCCGTACCAGACGGCTACGAAGACGCCGATGATGATGCAGAACGCGTAGCCGCGCAGCGGAAGCGGTCCAAGATGGATCACTCCGGTCGACGGACTGGGAATGTAGGCGATGTCCATGGCAGGTCCGACGCTACCCTGCCGGGCGGGACCGACGGCAACCCGCCCGGCAACTTCTGGGTAACGAGCCCGTGCCCGTCAGGGGCCGGCCCCTGACCCCGGCCTGGAGTCAGGAGGCCGGGGCCGACGGGCTCCCGCCGTCCGTGCCGGGCGTCGCCGGGCGCCGGCTGCCCGGCGGCTTGTTCTTGTTGGCCTCCTTGACCCACTTCTTGAAGTTGGCGACGGAGATCTGCTCCTCGCCCTTCGTCGGGAAGATCGACTCTCCGTTGAGCAGCACGGTCGGCGTGCCCCGGAAGCCGCCCGCCTGGAACGCCGCGCTCGACTTCTCGACCCAGGCGTCGTGCTTGCCCTCCTCGACACAGCTGCGGAACGCGGGGGTGTCGAGCCCTTCGACCTTCCCCGCGAGCTCGATCAGCCTGCCGTTGTCGGCGAAGGCGTCGTCCGGCTCCGGCGGCTGGTTCATGTACAGCACGTCGTGGTACTCGACGAACTTTCCGACGTCCTGCGCACACGCCGCCGCGTTCGCCGCGCGCAGCGAACCACTGCCGCCCATGTTCCCGTCGATGATGGTGGCGAGGTGGTACTCGATCTTGATCTGGCCGGCCTGCTCCAGCTCGTGGATCGGCTCCCGCAGAGCGTTCTCGAACTGGGCGCAGGCCGGGCAGCGGAAGTCCTCCCACACCGTGAGGGTGGACGGGGCGTCGGTCGCGCCGACCGGGATCGCGAGCTGCTCCTCCCCCTGCGCACCGCTCGGCGCGAGCAGTGGCCCGGCCTCGGGCGCGCCGTCGTCGTCCTTGCCGCTGTTGGCGGCGATCAGGCCGATCACCGCGGCCAGGCCGAGTACCGCCACGACGGCCGACGCCACGATGAGGGTCCTGCGTCGCTTCTCGCGCGCCTTCTCCCGCGCCCGTTCCTGCTGGAGTCGCTCGCGGGCGACCCGCTTTGGCTCTTGGTTCTCGCTCACACCCCGCAAACGAACCGGGGAGGCGCCCATGCGCCTCCCCGGTCCCTGATCCACTCGTACGAGCTACGCCGTGCCGCGCACACCCCGCGCCAGTTCGCCCGCCAGTTCCCGGACGGCGGCGACGGCCGCGCCGTCGTCGGGCGCGTCGAGCATCCGCTTGACGAACGCCGAGCCGACGATCACACCGTCGGCGAACGCCGCGACCTCCGCGGCCTGTGCCGGGTTCGACACCCCGAGGCCCACGCAGACCGGCAGGTCGGTCGTGGCCCGGGTGCGGCGCACCAGGTCCTGGGCCTGTTCGCCGACCGACTCACGGGTGCCGGTGACGCCCATGAGCGACGCCGCGTAGACGAAACCCGATCCCGCCTCCGTGATCCTGGCGAGGCGGGCGTCCTTGCTGCTGGGCGCGACGACGAAGACGGTGGCGAGGCCCTGCTTCTCGGCGTGCTCCCTCCACAGTCCGGCCTCCTCGACGGGCAGGTCGGGCAGGATGCACCCGGCGCCGCCCGCCTCGGCGAGCTCCGCGGTGAACCGCTCGACGCCGTAGCGGTCGATCGGGTTCCAGTACGTCATCACCAGGACCGGCTTGCCCGTGGCGGCGTGGGCCTCGCGGACCGTGCGCATGACGTCGGCGATCCGGACTCCGCCGCGCAGCGCGATGTCGTCGGCGGTCTGGATGACGGGCCCGTCGAGGACCGGGTCGCTGTGCGGCAGACCGACCTCGACGACGTCGGCGCCGCCGTCGAACGCGGCCCTGACCGCCTCGATCCCGACGTCGACGGTCGGGAAGCCGGCGGGCAGGTACGCGACGAGCGCCGCGCGCTTCTCGTTCTTCGCCGCGGCGAGCGTGTCGCTCAGCAGCCGGATGTTGCCGCTCACTTCGCGTCCCCCTGGATCTCGGCGGCGCCGTTGTCGGCGGAGGCGTCGGCCTCGACCTGGGCGTCGGTGTCGTACAGCCCGAAGTAACGGGCCGCGGTGTCCATGTCCTTGTCGCCCCGGCCGGAGAGGTTGACCAGGATCAGCCCGTCCTTCCCGAGCTCACGGCCGAGGTCGAGCGCGCCGGCCAGCGCGTGCGCCGACTCGATGGCGGGGATGATGCCCTCGGTGCGGGACAGCAGCCGCAGGGCCTGCATCGCCGCGTCGTCGGTGACCGCGCGGTACTCGCCGCGTCCCGAGTCCTTCAGATACGAGTGCTCGGGGCCGATGCCCGGGTAGTCCAGTCCGGCCGAGATCGAGTACGGCTCGGTGATCTGGCCCTCGTCGTCCTGGAGGACGTAGGAACGGGAGCCGTGCAGGATGCCCGGCTCGCCTGCCGTCAGGGTCGCGGCGTGCTCTCCGGTCTCGATGCCGTGGCCGGCGGGCTCGCAGCCGACCAGCCGGACGCCGGAGTCCGGGATGAAGGCGTGGAACAGGCCGATGGCGTTCGACCCGCCGCCGACGCAGGCGACGGCCGCGTCGGGCAGGCGCCCCGCCCGCTCCAGGATCTGGCGCCGGGCCTCGACGCCGATGACCCGGTGGAAGTCGCGCACCATGGCAGGGAAGGGGTGCGGGCCGGCGACCGTGCCGAAGAGGTAGTGCGTACGGTCCACATTGGCGACCCAGTCGCGGAACGCCTCGTTGATGGCGTCCTTGAGGGTGCGGCTGCCGGACTTCACGGCGACGACCTCGGCGCCGAGCATCCGCATCCGGGCGACGTTCAGGGCCTGGCGCTGGGTGTCGATCTCGCCCATGTAGATGGTGCACTCGAGACCGAAGAGGGCGCAGGCGGTGGCGGTCGCGACGCCGTGCTGGCCGGCGCCGGTCTCCGCGATGACGCGGGTCTTGCCCATCCGCCGGGTGAGCAGGGCCTGGCCCAGCACGTTGTTGATCTTGTGCGAGCCGGTGTGGTTCAGGTCCTCCCGCTTGAGGAAGATCCGCGCGCCGCCGGCGTGCTCGGCGAAACGGGGCACTTCGGTGAGGGCGCTCGGCCGGCCCGTGTAGTCGACCATGAGTGCGTCGAGCTCGGCGGCGAAGGCGGGGTCGGACTTGGCCTTGTCGTACTCGACGGCCACCTCGTCGACGGCGGCGACGAGGGCCTCGGGGATGAACTTTCCGCCGAAGGCGCCGAAGTAGCCGTCGGTGTTCGGGACCTGACCCTCCGGGTCGGGGATGAAGTAGTCGCTGGACATGGCGACGCAGCTCCTTGTCGGGCCGGTGGGCCCGGGACGTGTCGGGTGTACGGAAGCGAAGCGTGTGCGGGCGGGGCGTCTTCCCCTACCCGCCCCTTCCCGAGACCGGGCTCTGCCCGGACCCGCGCCTCAAACTCCCCCTACGGCCTGGCGGCCGTGGGAGGTGCCCCCAGGCGGGGCTGGAACTGGCCGGTCTCGTCGGGGCTCCGCCCCGAACCCGCGCCTCAATCGCCGGCGAGGCTGAAGTTGCCGGGCAACTCAAGCCCGCCCGGCGATTGAGGGCACGGCCGAAGGCCGTACGGGGTCCGGGGCCTGCCCCGCCACGCGGCGGAGCCGCATGTCCGGTACAGCGGGAAGGGGCGAGGAGGGGAAACACCCCCGCCTGAAGGCCTAGCGGCCAGTGCGCGCAAGCGCGCCGCGCCATCGCATGCCGTTGACCTGGCCGGGCTCGTCCCCGATGACGTACCGCACGCGCCGCCCGTGCACCCGCCGCGCCGGCGCGCGGCAGCCGCGTGGGCGGCAGCCGCGGGCGAGGCGTGCGTACGGGTCGCGGGGCGCGCCGGAGACAGCTCCGGTGCCCGCCCGGCGCAGCGCGGAGCCCGGGGTCTGACCGGGACGGCGGCGGCGGGCGGTGGTCATGTCGGGATCAGCTCCGGCCGTGCCGCAGGGCCGGGTGCGCTCCCGCGGCCACGAGGTCCGCGACCGCCGACTTGGGGTCGCGGCCGGTCACCAGGGACTCGCCGACGAGCACGGCGTCCGCGCCGGCGTTGGCGTAGGCGATCAGGTCGTGCGGGCCGCGGACGCCCGACTCGGCGATCTTGACGATGTGCGCCGGGATCTCGGGGGCGACCCGCTCGAAGGTGGAGCGGTCGACCTTGAGGGTCTTGAGGTCGCGCGCGTTGACACCGATGATCTTCGCCCCGGCGTCGACGGCCCGCTCGGCCTCGTCCTCGTCGTGCACCTCGACCAGCGGGGTGAGGCCGATCGATTCGGCGCGCTCGATCAGCGAGACCAGGGCCTCCTGGTCGAGGGCGGCCACGATCAGCAGGACGACGTCGGCGCCGTACGCCCGCGCCTCCCACAGCTGGTACGCGGTGACGATGAAGTCCTTGCGTAGCACCGGGATGTCGACCTTGGCGCGCACGGCCTCCAGGTCGGCCAGCGATCCGCCGAAGCGGCGCTCCTCGGTCAGCACAGAGATGACGGCCGCGCCGCCCGCCTCGTAGTCGGCGGCGAGTCCGGCCGGGTCGGCGATCGCGGCGAGCGCGCCCTTGGACGGGCTGGAGCGCTTGACCTCGCAGATCACCTTGACGCCCTCGCCGCGCAGTGCGGCGACGCCGTCCTTGGCAGCCGGGGCCTTGGCGGCGCGCTCCTTGAGGTCGTCGAGGCTGACGCGCGCCTGCCGCTCTGCCAGGTCGGCGCGCACACCTTCGATGATCTCGTCGAGCACACTCACGCGAGCGGCCCCCTTCCGGGACGGTGTTGATGGATCAGGATCAGCCATGTCGATGGTATCCGCAGCAGGGCCCAGGGCCCGCATCCGGTCGCGGCCTGTCCCACTACCTGGGACTTCATGGCACGAGCGCGGAGCCGAACGGCAGGTTCCGCACCACACTGAAGATCACCAGCACCCCGCCGAGGGCCCACCACCAGCCGGCGGCGACGTTGATCCGCAGCGGGCGGTTCTGTACGGAGCGAATCAGCCACGCCACCCACACGAGGGCGAAGACGAGGTAGCCGGCGGTGGCGGCGGCGTTGGCGCCGAACGCGGTGCCCAGGTCGCCGTGGATGAACGCGTGGGCGCTGCGCAGTCCGCCGCAGCCGGGGCAGTAGATGCCGGTGTAGCGCAGCAGCGGGCAGGCGGGGTAGTGGCCGGGTTCGTTCGGGTCGACGGTCCCGACGTACGCGAAGGCGGCGGCGATGCCGGCGAGCATGCCGAGCGGGGCGGCGAGGCGGCGTGCGAGCGACGCGTGGGGCGGGTGCGGCGGTGGGAGCGCGGGGCGGCCGGTGGGTCCGCCGGGCGGGGCCCAACCGGCCCACGGTCCCGCCGGGCCGGGCGGGGACTCTCCGGGTGCGGTCCCCGGGCCGGACGGCTGCGGGACGGCGCTGACGGGCGGCGCGGCCCCGCCGGGCGCGGGGGCCGGATCCACGGGAACGGGGGCGGGAGAAGAAGGCATGGCGTCCACGCGCTGATTGTCCACGTTCAACGGCAGCGGCGCAGCCCGGCCGTGCCGTGCTGCGCCGTCGTGCGACATCCGCCCTGCGTGGTTCAGGCCGTCGCCTTCTCGCTCTCACGGGCCGCCGCGCGGTTGCGGGCCTCCACCACCTCGGTGGGCTCCTTCGGCGTGCCGAGGCCGGCCATCTTCATGGCGCCGCCGGCGACCGCGCCGAGCAGGATGAGCGCACAGCCTGCCCAGAAGCCGACCGGGCTGTTCACCACCATGAAGACGCCTGCGACGCAGAAGCCGGTGAAGGCGATGATGCTGCCGGTCCAGGCGGCCGGGGTGTGTCCGTGGCTGCTGCCCGCCATGAGTTGCTCCTCGTTTCCAGTGCGATGTCGTGAGCCGGTGCTCGTACCGAGCCGGACGCTCGCCGTCATTCTTCCGTACGCCGGGGCGTCGGCCGATCCGGGGTCGGTTCGGGCCGCGGTGCGGCGCCGGAACCGGGGTCATCGTTCGCGGGTCGGGTCCTCGCCGCGGTCCAGGGCCTTCCACAGGTCCTCGGGGCGGTCGGGGTCGACCGGACGCTCCTTGCGGGCGCGGGGGGTGCCGTCGCGTTCGTAGCGGCCGGACATGGACGGCCAGGCACGGCCGAACCGGAGGGCGAGGAGTCCGGCGAGCAGGATCAGCGCACCGCCGGCGGCCGTGACGTACGGCCAGACCGTGTGCGACAGGGCCTCGACGGTGGCGGCCGCGTCGCCGGTGGTGCGGGCGGCCTGCTCGTCGAGCGCGCCGGAGCCGGACGCGCCGAGCAGCGCGGCCGTGGCGGCGCCGGCGCCGCTCAGGGAGAGCAGCACGGCCACGAGGAGACGGCCCGCGCGGCGTACCGCGAAGAGGGCGACCAGCGCGGCGAGGCCGACGATCGCGAGCGCCGTCGGGACACCCGTGACGTCGGAGCCGCTGGCGTCGAGGGGGACGGACCCGCCGCCCACCGACGCGGTGCCCTCCGCCCAGACCCGGCCGGCGGCGAGCAGGACGACGGTCGCGCCGGCGGCGCCGAGGAACAGAGTGGCGGCCAGGCTGCGGCGGCTGCTCGTGGCGGCCGTCGCGGCTGCGGCTCGGGGCTGGGGTACGGGTACAGCAGTCACGCTCCCCACTATCCCTTACGGGCCGCCCGATCACTCAGGCGGTTGGCCGTGTGGACGGCGCGCAGCACCGCGGCCGCCTTGTTGCGGCATTCGGTGTCCTCGGCGACCGGGTCGGAGTCGGCCACGACACCGGCTCCGGCCTGCACGTAGGCGGTGCCGTCGCGCAGCAGGGCGGTGCGGATGGCGATGGCGGTGTCGGAGTCGCCGGCGAAGTCCAGGTAGCCGACGCAGCCGCCGTACAGGCCGCGGCGCGACGGTTCGAGCTCGTCGATGATCTGCATGGCGCGCGGCTTGGGCGCCCCGGAGAGGGTGCCCGCGGGGAAGCAGGCGGTGAGCACGTCGAATGCGGTACGGCCGTCCGCGACCCTGCCGGTGACGGTGGAGACGATGTGCATCACGTGGGAGTACCGCTCGATCGACATGAAGTCGACGACCTCGACGCTGCCGGGCTCGCAGACGCGGCCCAGGTCATTGCGGCCCAGGTCGACGAGCATCAGGTGCTCGGCGCGCTCCTTGGGGTCGGCGAGCAGTTCGTCCGCGAGGTCGTTGTCCTCCTGCGGCGTGGCGCCGCGCGGCCGGGTGCCGGCGATGGGGTGGACCATGGCGTGCCCGTCCTCGACCTTGACCAGGGCCTCGGGGCTGGAGCCGACGACGTCGAAGCCGTCGAAGCGGAAGAGGTACATGTACGGCGAGGGGTTGGTGGCCCGCAGCACCCGGTAGACGTCGAGCGCGCTCGCCGTGCACGGGGTCTCGAACCGCTGCGAGGGGACGACCTGGAAGGCCTCGCCGGCCCGGATGCGCTCCTTGATGTCGTCGACGGCCGCCTGGTAGTCGGTGCCGCCCCACAGCGCGGAGAACTCCGGCAGTTCGGAGGCGGGCAGCGCGGCGGGCCGGGAGGCGAGCGGCCGGGCGAGGTCGTCCTCCATGGCGTCGAGCCGGGCGACCGCGTCGGCGTAGGCCTCGTCGACGCCGGTGTCGAGGTCGTTGTGGTTGATCGCGTTGGCGATCAACAGGACCGTGCCGTCCCAGTGGTCGAGGACCGCGAGGTCGGAGGTGAGGAGCATGGTCAGCTCGGGGAGCTTCAGGTCGTCGCGCTCGCCGGGGCCGATCCGCTCCAGCCGCCGCACGATGTCGTAGCCGAGGTAGCCGACCATGCCGCCGGTGAAGGGCGGCATCCCGGAGGCCAGGTCGTGCGGGGTGTGCAGGGTCTCGACGGTCTCGCGCAGCGCGCGCAGCGGGTCACCGCCGGTGGGGACGCCGACCGGCGGGTTGCCCAGCCAGTGCGCCTGCTCGTCGCGGACGGTCAGGGTGGCGTCGGAACGTACGCCGATGAAGGAGTACCGGGACCACGAGCGGCCGTTCTCCGCCGATTCGAGGAGGAACGTGCCGGTGCGCTCCGCCGCGAGTTTGCGGTACAGACCGACGGGGGTGTCACCGTCCGCGAGCAGCCGGCGGCTGACGGGGATGACGCGGCGGTCGGCGGCGAGCTTGCGGAACGTCTCGAGATCCATGGCGCCAGACCCTACTTGTCGAGCAGTACGTCGGTGTCGAAGCAGGTGCGGGCACCGGTGTGGCAGGCGGCGCCGACCTGGTCGACCTTGACCAGCACGGTGTCGGCGTCGCAGTCGAGGGCCACGGACTTGACGTGCTGGACGTGCCCGGAGGTGTCGCCCTTCACCCAGTACTCCTGGCGGCTGCGGGACCAGTACGTACAGCGGCCGGTGGTCAGGGTGCGGTGCAGCGCCTCGTCGTCCATCCACCCGAGCATCAGCACCTCACCGGTGTCGTACTGCTGGGCGATGGCGGGGATCAGCCCGTCGGCGCTCCGCTTGAGGCGGGCGGCGACGGCCGGGTCGAGGCTGCTGGCGGGGACACTGCTGGTCATACCCGCCATTGTGCCGTGCCGAAGTCGGTGGGCGGGCGGTGCGTCCACTGGGCGGACCCGGTGCCCCCGCCGTACGCTGGCGGCCATGTCGACCCATGCCAAGCGTGAACGGCTCCTTTTCGCGGACCTGTTGGAGGCGGTCGGCCCGGATGCGCCGACCCTGTGCGACGGCTGGCGCGCCCGGGATCTCGCCGCCCATGTGGTGATGCGCGAGCGCCGGCCCGACGCGGCGGGCGGGATACTGCTCGACGCGCTGAAGGACCGGGCGGCGCGGATCCAGGCGGAGTTCGCCGAGAAGCCCTACGACGAGCTGGTCCATCTCATCCGGACGGGCCCGCCGCGGATGTCGCTGTACGGGATCAAGCAGATCGACGAGGCCGCGAACACGGTGGAGTTCTTCGTGCACGCGGAGGACGTGCGCCGGGCGCAGCCGGAGTGGACGCCGCGCTCCCTGGACCGTGTCTTCGAGAACGCCCTGTGGTCGCGGCTGGAGAAGGCCGCCAGGCTGCTCGGCCGGAAGTCGCCCGTCGGTCTGGTGCTGCGCAGGTCGAACGGCCAGACGGTGGTGGCCCACAAGGGCACTCCGGTGGTGACGGTGACCGGCGAGGCGGGTGAGCTGACCCTGTTCGCGTTCGGCCGGCAGGAGGCCGCGCAGGTCGACCTGGAAGGCGACAAGGACGCGATCACCCGGCTGAGCGGGGCCGCACTCGGCTTCTAGTGCGACCCCGCTCAGCCGGTCACCCCGCTCCCGTGCCGTCAGCGGCCCCTGGCCCACTCGGCGTACGCGTCCTGCGGTTCGGGGGCCGTGGCCGGAAGCGCCGGAGGTACGGCCTGTGGCGCGGGGCGCCGCCACAGGAGTCCCGAGCCGGCCAGCGCCAGCAGGAAGCCGGCCGGGATGGTGACCAGGCCCGGCGTGTGGAGCGGGAACCAGTGGAAGTCCATGTCGGGGAAGAGCGACGTCGGCGTGCCCGACGCCGCCGGTGACCAGACCATCAGCACGGCGATCAGCGGCAGCGTCCCGTACACCGCCCAGCGCACCCCGCCGGCCGTGAAGTGCCGGCGGAAGATCGCGTACAGCAGTACGGGCGGCAGCACGGACGCGGCCCCGGCGAACGCGAACGAGAGCAGCACCTGCGGGTTGCGTCCGATCGTCTGCGTCGCGGCGAACACCGCGAGGGCGCCGACGACGGCGACCGCCCAGCGCGCCAGGCGCACCTCCCCGGCCATGGAGCGCCGCCCCCGGCCGCCGATGCGCGTCTGCCCGGCGAGGTCGCGGGTGAAGGCGGACGCGGCGGCGAGGGTGATCCCGGCGACCGTGGACAGGGTGGTGATGAACACGGCGCAGGCGACCACGGCGAACAGCAGGCTGTGCCGGGGGCCGCCGGCCTCGGGGTCGAGTGCCGTGGTGACCATGAGCAGCGCCGAGCTGCCTCCCGGGTCCACGGCGGCGATGTTCTTCTGACCGACGAGAGCGGCCGCGCCGAGACCGATGACGACGACGCCGGCGCACAGCACGGCGACGGGCCCGACGGCCCAGCCGGCGGCGCGGCGGGCGCTGCGCGCGCCGCGCATGGGGTGCAGCCGCATGGTGATGTGCGGCATACAGGCGGCGCCGAGGACGAGCGTGAGCATGAAGCCGGTGAGATCGAGCCAGCCGAAGAAGCCGCGCCCGAACTGCAGACCCGGCAGGGCGTACGAGCTGCCCGGGCTGTTCTGCCGGGCCGCGTCGAACAGCGAGAACGGCGACCAGCCGAAGCGGTTGAGCACGATGCCCGCGAGCAGCACCACCACGGCGACCACGACGACCGTCTTGAGGATCTGGATGTAGCCGGTGCCGCGCATCCCGCCGAAGGCCGAGTAGCAGATCATCAGGGCGCCGCCGGCGACGGTGCATCCGATGAGGGCGCCGGGCGGGAGGCCGAACATGGACGTCATGATCTTGCCGGCGACGGCGAGCTGGACCACGAGCAGCGGGAACAGGACGACGATCGCGGCGATCCCGAGGGGCACGCGGACGGAGCGGTCGGCGAGCCGCTCGGTGAGGAAGTCGCCGAGCGTGTAGATCCCGCCGCCGCGCAGCGGCTTCGCCAGCACCAGCATCACCAGGACCAGCGAGGCGACGGTGGCCATGGCGAAGAGGATGCCGTCCGCGCCGACGAGGGCGACGGAGCCGGTGGTGCTGAGCAGGGTGGCGGCGGAGACGTAGTCCCCGGCGACGGCGAGGCCGCCGCCGACCGGGCCGAGGGTGGCGCCGCCCGCGTAGAAGTGCTCCGGGTCGTCCTGGTCGGCGGCGGCCAGGCCGCACAGCAGCAGCGAGACCGTGACGAACGCGAGGAAGACGACGAGGGCGAGGGAGCGGCCCTCGAACCCGGCACCCGACGCCATGGGTCCGACCAGGTGGATATCAGATGACATGCCGGGTAGATCACCAGTGGGGCCGGTACCGCGTACAGCGGCCGGTCCGGCTTCGGTGCCCGTACACAGCCGCGGGCAGTCGGGGGTGTGCGGCGTCACACCCCAACTGCCCCTAGGGCTCCAGCAGTCGGCGGGCGGTGAGGGCGAGGGAGACCTCGACGACGTCGGACGGCCGGGACAGTGAGCGGCCGGTGAGCTGCTCGAAGCGGCGGAGCCGGTTGAGGACCGTGTTGCGGTGGCAATAGAGCCGGGTGGCCGCGCGCTGCGCGGATCCCTCGGCGTCGAGCCAGACGGTGAGCGTGTCGACGAGGAGGTCGCGGTCGGCGGAGTCGATCCCGTACAGCGGTCCCAGTACGCGCTCGGTGAGCGCGCGGCCGAGGTCCGGGGAGGAGACGACGACGGCGGCGGGGAGGTGGTCGTCGAGAAGGACCACTCCGCCGGTGCGGGGGCAGGCCCGCAGGGCGGTGGCGGCAAGTCTGCGGCCCTCGCCGACGGCGGCGAGCCCGACGACGACCGAGCCGATGCCCACGCGGACGCCGGGCGCGGCCTCCACGCCCGCCGCGAGCGCGGCGGGGTCCAGGGGCCCCGCGGATGCGGCGGCGGGTTCCTCGCCCTCGGGGGCACCGGACGGCGGCCGGCGGTCCGGGTCCGCTAGGTGGACGATGCCCAGCTCCGCCTCCGGCGTGGAGTGCCACACCACGGGGACGCCCGGCGGCAGCGTGACCGGCGGGCCCGCCGGGTGCGGGTGGGGGGCGGCGGCCGCGATCACCACGAAGCGGCCGTCCTGCGGGACGCCGAGCAGCGCCGAGGCGTCGGGCAGGTCGGTGATGCGGGCCGTGCCGTCGAGCAGCGCCGAGGTCGTCAGCCGCAGCCGGTTCTCGCGGCGCCACTCCATCCGGCGCTCGGTCTCCCGGTAGGCGTCGGTGACGACGGCGCAGTGCTCGTCGACGAAGTTCCAGACGTCCGCCGCGACATGGACGAGCAGCCGTACGTCCTCCGGGTGGCGTCGGGCGGTCTCGTCCACCAGTCCCTGCCAGACCATCGCACCGCCGATCCGGAACGCGTGCAGCACCGCGTCGAGCGGGATGCCCTGCTCGGCCCGGTAGGCGCCGATCGACCGCGAGGTGCGCCGGGCGATCTCCCGGCACTCCCGGGGGCGGATCAGCGAGGCGACGTTGTGCCGGAGCGACTGGTGCACCTCCTGCCACACCTCGGACGCGTCGGCGTCGATCGCCGCCCGGTACGCGGGCTCCTGCTCGCGCAGCTCGCCGACCAGGGTGGTGGTCAGACCGACGACGTCGTCCAGCAGCACCTGTGCGGCACGGTGCAGTACGGCGAGCGCGTCCGCGTCCAGCAGGGAGCGGGTGCGGTGCGGGGCCGCATGAGGGGCGGGCACCGCTCTGACGCGCGAACGGACGAGATTCGACATGGGCGGCCTCCACCAAGAGTCGGCTCGCTCCGGCGAACCCTGACCTCGGGCACGCCGGATCTACCTGACGCTCGCAGAATGGCATACCGCCCGGTCGGTACCCAGGGGTTTACGGCATTCTTCTCATCACGGTCCAGCAACGCGACCCCGCGGGGTCAGGATCCGGAGCGTTCCAGGAGACGGGCGAGCTCGGTCCGGGAGCGTACCTGCAGCAGGGCGAACACGTTCCGCAGATGGTGGTCGACGGTCCGGGTGCTGACGGACAGCCGCAGGGCCACCTCCCGGTTGGTGGCGCCCTCCGCCACGTGGTGGGCGATGCGCCGCTGCTGCGGGGTGAGCCGGTCCAGCGGCCCGCTCCCGGTGTCACCGGTCACCGCCTCGCCGGCCGCCCGCAGCTCGCCCTGGGCTCGCTCGGCCCAGCCGCGGGCCCCGCAGTGTTCGAACGCGACGAGCGCGTCCCGCAGCGGGCCGCGGGCCTCCCTGGTCCTGCGGCGGCGCCGCAGCCACTGCCCGTACAGCAGCAGGGTGCGGCCGCGCTCGAAGTCGCCGCCCGCCCGGTCGTGGTGCGCGAGCGCCTCCTCGTAGCACGCGGCGGCCTCCTCCGGCGGTGCGAGGAGAGCGCGGCAGCGGGCTAGCTGGGCGGGGGCGAGCGGGTCCGCGGTGCTCGCCGCCCACATCCGGAACTCCCCCACCGCCACCGCCGCGCCGCCCGGCCGCCCCGCGAGAACGGCGGCCTCGACGAAGCACGGGACGGCGAGCATCCGGACCGCGAAGTGGCCCTGCCTCGGCCCGGGCACGACGAGCGGGCCCAGCCGGGCGGCGGCCTCCGCGCACCTGCCCGCCGCCAGGTCGGCGCGGCCGACCGCCCAGACGGCGAGGCTCCCGGCCTGGGCGAGACCGTGCGCCACGGCGGCGGCCGCCGCGGCGTCGGCGTGCCGCGCGCAGGCCTCCGCATCGCCCTCGACGGACGCGGTCAGGGCGAGCACGGCATGCAGGTGGGCGGCGGCGTTGCGCCGGCCCAGCCGGCCGGCGGCCCGCAGCCCCTCCTCCGCGTGCACCCGGGCGCGCGGATGCCGTCCGGCACGCAACTCCCCGTACGCGAGGTGCTCCAGCGCCTGGGGCAGCAGCATCCGGGGCCCGTGCACCTGTACGGCGGCCAGGGCCCTGGCCCCGGCCCGGCAGGCGGCGTCCACGTCACCGACGACGAGCGCGGCGGCCGCGGACCGCAGCAGCCCGACCGGCTCCTCGCCCCGCTCCGCCGCCGCGACGCACCTGCGCAGCAGCCCGTGCCCCTCGTCGAACCGCCCGGCGAACAGCGCCAGTACCCCGGCGACGTACACGCTGAGCGTGTCCTGGCCCTCGGGCCGGGCGGCGGGGCCGGAGGCGACGCCTCGGGCGGGTGCGGCGCCCTCGGCCTCCGGGCCCGCCCCCGGCCCGGACCGGCCGGCGCCCCGCGCCTCCGGCCCGGCCTCGGCCGGGTCCGCCGCGACACCTCGTGCGCCCGCCAGGGCACCGCCCTCCCGATCCGCCCCGCCGACAGCCGGGCCGCCCTCGGCCGGGTCCGGCCTCCGGGCCGGCGTCGGGACGGGCCAGGGAGCGGTCCGCCCCCCGGGCCGGCGCACGCCGGAAGGCAGCACCGCGGCGCACGTGTCCGGCGCGGCGGCCCGGTCGCCCGTCGCCGGGCGTGCGGCCTGGGTATCACCGGCGCCCGTCGCCGGGCCGGGGTTCGTGTCGTCGTCGGCGACCGCCGGGACGCGGGCCAGGGCCGCCGCGTAGGCGGGGGCGTCGCCCATGGACCAGGCGGCCTCCGCCGCCGCGAGGAGGGCGGCGGTCGAGCGGGCGGTGTCGTGGTCGGACAGGAGCGCGGCGGCCGCGAGCAGGAACTCGTGGGCGTCGGCGACCGGGCCGTCGCAGAGGGCGAGCAGGCCGCGTACGTACGGGGCGTGGCCCAGGGCCGGTGCGGCACGGACGCGGGTCAGCAGGGCGCGGGCCCTGACCGGGTCACCGCCCAGCCAGGCGTGCTCGGCGGCCGTCGCGAAGCGCACGTCGCGCAGGGTGTCGTCGGGTGTGAGCTCGGCGGCCCGCGCGAGGGCCGTGGCCCGGTCGGGGTGCGGCCCGGGCGCGGCGGCCGCCCGGTCCAGGGCGTCGGCGAGCGACGGGTCGGGGCCGCCCGAGGCGCAGGCCAGCTGGACCAGCCTGGCCCGGACGAGGTGCGGCCCGTCCAGTGCGGCGGCCAGCAGCCGGTGTGCCGCGCGCCGGCCGGCCGGCTGCGCGCCGCGCAGCACGGCGGTGCGCAGCAGCGGATGCGTGAAGTGGATGCGCGCGCCGTCGCCGTGGAGGACGCCCGCGCGTTCCGCGGGCCGCAGCCGTTCCGCGTCGAGCCCGGCCGGCCGGGCGGCGCGCAGCAGCAGGGCCGCGTCGGCGCCGGCGCCTTCCGGTTCGTGCTCCTGGGCCGCCGCGGCGAGCAGCAGCAGGAAGCGGGTGTCGGCGGGCAGCGCCCGGGCGCGGGCGGCGTACGCGTCGAGGACGTCCTCCGCGCCCGGCAGGGGGTGCGGCAGCGGCGCGTGGCCGGCGAGCTGGTCGGGGGTGAGGCCGCGGGTGAGCACGGTGAGCAGCCGCGGGTTGCCGCCGGCCTCCCGGCACAGTTCGTCCCGTACGACGGGGTCGGTCCGGTCGTCGCCCGTCAGCCGGTCGAAGAGCGCGGTGGCGGCCGTGTCGTCGAGGGGCCCGAGCCGTAGCCTCGGCAGTCCGGTGAAGGCGTCGTGGCCGCCGGGTTCGTCGGTGGCGGTGAGCAGGACCGCGACGCGGTCGCCCAGTGCGAGGCGGCGGGCCGCGAAGCCGAGCGCGACGCGGGAGTCGTGGTCCCAGGCGTGCGCGTCGTCGACGCAGACCAGCAGCGGGTCGCGGGCGCCCAGCGCCCGCAGCACTCCGAGGAGCGCGATGGGTGCGAGCCCCGGCAGGGTCGCGTCGTCGGCCTCGGGCGGCAGCGGTCCGGTCGCGGAACAGAGCAGGGCGTGCAGTCCGCTGTACGGCAGGGTGGCCTCGGCGGGGGCGGCCCGGGTGTGCAGGACCGCTCCGCCGCGACGGCTCCCGACGGCGTGGCGCGCGAGCGCGCTGCGGCCGAGGCCGGGCGGCGCGGTGACGACGAGGGTGCTGCCGCAGCCCTGTCGCAGGAGGGACAGCATCCGGTCCAGTAAGGCGAGTTCACCGTTCCGGCCGTACAGCCGGTGGGGACTGTGCACGGTCGTCGATGGGGTCACGGCGAGCAACTTACTGCCGCGTAAACACGGTCCGGAAGAGCCGCGTCCGCCGCATTGGGCCGGGCCCCAGCGGTGACCGCTCCGCGCTGTGCGCCCGCACAGCGCTGCCGGTGGGGCCCCGCGCGGCCCGAGCGGTGGCGGCCGGCCCCGGACAGCACACTGCCGGTGGCGGTAACCCGCCACCGGCAGCCCCCCGTTACCCGTCGGCGTTACGAGGTGTGCGGGCAGTTGCCCCGGTACTCCTCGATGGTCAGGCTCGGCCGCGGCAGCGGGCAGAGGAACTGCTCGTAGCGGGTGTCATTGTCGATGAAGCGCTTCAGCCACGAGATGCTGTACTTCGCGATGGTCGTGTTGGAGGTGTTCGGCGTGAAGTGGCTCGCGTTGTTGAGCTCCAGGTACGCCTTGTCGAGCAAGCCGGGGAGCGACTCGTAGAACGGCTCCGAGTGCGAGGAGACCGGGGCGACCGTGTCGCCGTCGGCGCCGATCACCAGCGTGGGCGTGCGCAGTTCGGGCCAGGTCTTGTCCGTGTGCCACCCGGTCAGCGGGATCGCCGCCTGCAGGGAGGGCCGGTCCTTGGCGGCCTCGAGCGAGCCGCCGCCGCCCATGGAGTGGCCCATGACGCCGAGCCGGGAGCTGTCGATCCGGCCGCGGACGGAGCTGCGCTCCGTCAGGTAGTCGAGCGCGGCGAGGAGTTGGCGGCCCCGGCTGTCGGGCTGGTCGTAGATCGAGTTGGTGTCGATCGTGAAGACCACGAAGCCCTGCGAGGCCAGCCGCGGGCCGAGCCAGGCGATGCTGGACTGCCTGGCCGTGAAGCCGGGCGAGATGACCACGGCGCCGAACGTGCCGTCCGAGGTGGACGTCGGGTAGTAGATGGTGCCGCCGCCGAAGCCGCTGACCAGCCACGAGGAGACGGACGTGTCCGAGACGGAGTACGGGCCCCTGGACGCCTCGATGCTCGACTCGGTCGGGGCCGGGCCGCGCTCGTACGGGTTGTCGGCGGCCAGAGTGGCGGCGCCCGCGCTGTCGGCGGCCTGCGCGCCGGGGACCAGCGCTGTGCACAGGCCGACGGCCACCGCTGCCGCGGCCAGTGCGTGACGGAGCTTCCGGGTGCGGCTCCGGGAGGTGTGGGGGTGCTGCACGAGGGTGGTCCTCTCGGTCGTGGCGGAGCCACACCGGAGTGACCGGCCCGTCGTCGCCAGGGGCCGGGGGGATGCACCGGGTGGATACCGCCGTGTTGATGGCGGTACCACCGTCGTGGCGCACCCGGTCGGCGCACATCGGCAAGTTCACCGGTCTTGGCGACCCGGCCGCGCGGCGGCCGGGTCGCCGGGAAACCCTCAGCGGACCGGGTGGCCCGCCTCCCGCAGCGCGTCCTTGACCTGCGAGACCCGCAGGTCACCGAAGTGGAACACCGAGGCCGCGAGCACCGCGTCCGCACCCGCGTCGACGGCCGGCGGGAAGTCCGCGAGCCGGCCGGCGCCGCCGGAGGCGATCACCGGAACCGTCACGTGCCCCCGCACGGCGGCGATCATCTCGGTGTCGTAGCCGTCCTTGGTGCCGTCGGCGTCCATCGAGTTGAGCAGGATCTCGCCGGCCCCCAACTCGGCGGCCCGGTGGGCCCATTCGACCGCGTCGATGCCGGTGCCGCGGCGGCCGCCGTGCGTCGTCACCTCGAAGGTGCCCGCGGGGGTGCGCCGGGCGTCGACGGAGAGGACGAGCACCTGGCGGCCGAACCGCTCGGCGATCTCCCGGATCAGCTCGGGACGCGCGATCGCCGCGGTGTTGACGCCGACCTTGTCGGCGCCCGCCCGCAGCAGCTTGTCGACGTCCTCCGCGCTGCGCACGCCGCCGCCGACGGTGAGCGGGATGAAGACCTGCTCGGCGGTGCGGCGCACCACGTCGTAGGTGGTCTCCCGGTCGCCGGACGAGGCGGTGATGTCGAGGAAGGTCAGCTCGTCGGCGCCCTCCGTGTCGTACAGCTTGGCCATCTCGACGGGGTCGCCCGCGTCGCGCAGGTTCTGGAAGTTGACGCCCTTGACGACCCTGCCGTTGTCGACGTCCAGGCAGGGGATCACCCGTACCGCGAGAGTCATGCGGCACCTCCATCGGTCTCTGCCGGCCGGTACGCCTCGACCTCGACCTCGACGACCAGCGAGGGGTCGACGAAGCCGGAGACCACGAGCATCGACGCGGCCGGCCGGACCGCGTCGAAGATCTCCTTGTGCGCGCGCCCGATGTCTTCCACGTCGCGGGCGTGCGTGAGGTACATCCGGGTGCGTACGACGTCCTCGACGCCGAGCCCGAGCTCCTTCAGCGCGTCGATCGCCACACCGAACGCGGTGATCGTCTGCTGGTACGGGCTGTCGGCGGCGATCTCGCCGCCGACGGTCGACGTACAGCCGGAGACCAGGACCAGACCGTTGGGGAGCTGGACGGCGCGGGAGTAGCCGAAGGACTCCTCCCAGGGACCGCCCGAGCTCACCCGGCGCACGGAACCGGTCATGCGGACACCGCCGCGAGGGCCTCCTCGAGCGTGAACGCCTTGGCGTACAGGGCCTTGCCGACGATGGCGCCCTCGACGCCGTCGGGGACCAAGGACGCGAGGGCCCGCAGGTCGTCCAGGGACGAGACGCCGCCGGAGGCGACGACCGGCTTGTCGGTCGCCGCGCAGACGTTCTTCAGCAGTTCGAGGTTGGGGCCCTGGAGGGTGCCGTCCTTGGCGATGTCGGTGACGACGTACCGGGCGCAGCCCTCGGAGTCGAGACGGGCCAGGGTCTCGTAGAGGTCGCCGCCGTCACGGGTCCAGCCGCGGCCGCGCAGGGTCGTGCCGCGTACGTCGAGACCGACGGCGATCTTGTCGCCGTGCTCCGCGATGACCTTGGCGACCCACTCGGGGGTCTCCAGGGCGGCGGTGCCCAGGTTGACGCGGCGGCAGCCGGTGGCGAGCGCGGCCGCCAGCGAGGCGTCGTCGCGGATGCCGCCGGACAGCTCGACCTTGATGTCCATGGCCCCGGCGACCTCCGCGATCAACGTGCGGTTGTCACCGGTGCCGAAGGCGGCGTCCAGGTCGACGAGGTGCAGCCACTCGGCGCCGGCGCGCTGCCAGGCGAGCGCGGCTTCGACGGGGGAGCCGTAGGACGTCTCGGTACCGGACTCGCCATGGACGAGGCGGACGGCCTGGCCGTCGCGGACGTCGACTGCGGGGAGGAGTTCAAGCTTCGGCATCAGAGCGTCTCGATCCAATTCGTCAGCAGCTGGGCGCCGGCGTCGCCGGACTTCTCGGGGTGGAACTGGGTGGCCCACAGGGCGCCGTTCTCGACGGCGGCGACGAACCGCTCGCCGTGGGTGGCCCAGGTGACCTGGGGGGCGCGCATGGCCGGGTTGGTGACCTCCAGACCCCACTCGTGCACGGCGTAGGAGTGCACGAAGTAGAACCGGGCGTCGGCGTCCAGTCCGGCGAAGAGCTCGCTGCCGGCCGGGGCGTCGACGGTGTTCCAGCCCATGTGCGGCACGACGGGCGCCTTGAGCGGGCCGACGGTGCCGGGCCACTCGTCGAGGCCGTCCGTCTCCACGCCGTGCTCGATGCCGCGGGCGAAGAGGATCTGCATGCCGACGCAGATGCCCATGACGGGGCGTCCGCCGGACAGCCTGCGGTCGATCACCCACTGGCCGCGGGCCTTCTTCAGGCCGTCCATGCAGGCGGAGAAGGCGCCGACGCCGGGCACGAGCAGCCCGTCGGCGTTCATGGCCCGGTCGTAGTCACGGGTGATCTCGACGTCGGCGCCGACCCGGGCGAGCGCGCGCTCGGCGGAGCGGACGTTGCCGAACCCGTAGTCGAAGACGACGACCTTCTTGCGTGGAGTCGTTGTGGTCATCCCCAGATCCCCTGAATCCGCATCACGCCGGCGACCAGACACATCACGGAGGCCCCGGCGAGCAGCACGACCGGGCCCTTCGGCATCTTCTGCTTGGAGAACGAGTACACACCGCCGGCCAGGAACAGCCCGACGACGATGAGAACGGTCGACAGGCCTGTCACAGGGCGCCCTTCGTGGAGGGCAGAATGCCCGCCGCGCGCGGGTCGCGCTCCGATGCGTACCGCAGGGCGCGGGCGAGCGCCTTGAACTGGCACTCCACGATGTGGTGGGCGTTGCGCCCGTACGGGACGTGGATGTGCAGTGCGATCTGGGCCTGGGCGACGAACGACTCGAAGATGTGCCGGGTCATCGTCGTGTCGTAGGCGCCGATCATCGGCGCCATGTTCTCCGGCTCGGTGTGCACCAGGTACGGGCGGCCCGACAGGTCGACGGTGACCTGGGCGAGGGACTCGTCCAGCGGCACGGTGCAGTTGCCGAAGCGGTAGATGCCGACCTTGTCGCCGAGTGCCTGCTTGAAGGCGGCGCCCAGCGCGAGGGCGGTGTCCTCGATGGTGTGGTGCGTGTCGATGTGCAGATCGCCGTCGGTCTTGACGGTGAGGTCGAAGAGGCCGTGCCGGCCGAGCTGGTCGAGCATGTGGTCGTAGAAGCCGACGCCGGTGGCGACGTCGACCTTGCCGGTGCCGTCGAGGTCGATCTCGACGACGACCGAGGTCTCCTTGGTGGTCCGCTCGACCCGTCCTACGCGGCCGCTCATGAACTGTGCTCCTTCTTGATCGCGCGAACCGCATCGAGGAACGCGTCGTTCTCTTCGGGCGTGCCCGCGGTGACCCGCAGCCATCCCGGTACGCCGTTGTCGCGGACCAGTACCCCGCGGTCGAGGATCCGCTGCCAGACCGCGTGGGCGGCGCCCTCGCCGTCGAACCGGCCGAACTGCACGAAGTTGGCGTCGGACTCCGTGACCTCGTAGCCGATGGCCCGCAGCTCCGCGACCAGCCGGTCCCGCTCGGTCTTCAGCTGCTCGACGTACCCGAGCAGCGTATCGGTGTGCTCCAGGGCCGCGAGCGCGGTGGCCTGGGTGACGGCGGACAGGTGGTACGGCAGGCGCACCAGCTGGACGGCGTCGACCACGGCGGGGTGCGCGGCCAGGTAGCCGAGGCGCAGTCCGGCGGCGCCGAAGGCCTTGGACATGGTCCGCGAGATCACCAGGTTGGGGCGGCCCTCGATCAGGGGCAGCAGCGAGGGACGGTGGCTGAATTCCACGTACGCCTCGTCGACGACGACCAGCGACGGCTTCGCCACCTGGGCGGCCTCGTACAGGGCGAGGGCCGTGGCGGCGTCGACGGCGGTGCCGGTCGGATTGTTCGGCGATGTGATGAACACCACGTCCGGCCGGTGCTCGGCGACGGCCGCACGGGCCGCGGCGGTGTCGATGGTGAAGTCGTCGCCGCGCGGGCCGGAGATCCAGCCGGTGCCGGTGCCGCGCGAGATCAGGCCGTGCATCGAGTACGACGGCTCGAAGCCCATCGCGATGCGGCCGGGTCCGGCGAAGGTCTGCAGCAGCTGCTGGATGACCTCGTTGGAACCGTTGGCGGCCCACACGTTCTCGCGGGCGACCGGGTGGCCGCCGGTACGGGTGAGGTAGCGGGCCAGTTCGGTGCGCAGCTCGACCGCGTCCCGGTCGGGGTAGCGGTTGAGCTCGCGGGCCGCGTCGCGCACCCGCTCGGCGATCCGCTCGACCAGCCGCTCGGGCAGCGGGTACGGGTTCTCGTTGGTGTTCAGCCGGACGGGCACGTCGAGCTGGGGGGCGCCGTACGGGGACTTGCCGCGGAGCTCGTCGCGGATGGGGAGGTCGTCAATGCCGATGTCGGTCACTGGCCCGGGACCTTCCATCCGAAGCGGGCCTTGAGGGCCGCGCCGTGCGCCGGCAGGTCCTCCGCCTCCGCGAGCGTCACCACGTGGTGGGTGACCTCGGCGAGCGCGTCCCGCGTGTAGTCCACGATGTGGATGCCGCGCAGGAACGACTGCACCGACAGACCGGAGGAGTGGCAGGCGCAGCCGCCGGTCGGCAGGACGTGGTTGGACCCGGCCGCGTAGTCCCCCAGGGAGACGGGGGCCCACGGGCCGACGAAGACCGCGCCCGCGTTGCGCACCCGGGCGGCGAGGGCGGCGGCGTCGGCGGTCTGGATCTCCAGGTGCTCGGCGCCGTAGGCGTTGACGACCTTGAGGCCGTCCTCGATGCCGGAGACGAGCACGATCGCGGACTGCCGGCCGGCGAGCGCCGGCTTGATCCGGTCCTCGACGTGCTTGGTCGCGGCGACCTGCGGCGCCAGCTCCCGCTCGACGGCGGCGGCCAGCTCCTCGGAGTCGGTGACCAGCACGGCCGCGGCAAGCGGGTCGTGCTCGGCCTGGCTGATCAGGTCGGCGGCGACGTGCACGGGGTCGGCGGTGCCGTCCGCGAGGACCGCGATCTCGGTCGGGCCGGCCTCGGCGTCGATGCCGATGCGGCCGGTGAAGTAGCGCTTGGCGGCGGCGACCCAGATGTTGCCGGGGCCGGTGACCATGTTGGCGGGCGGGCAGGACTCGGTGCCGTACGCGAACATCGCGACGGCGGTCGCGCCGCCGGCCGCGTACACCTCGTCGACGCCGAGCAGTGCGCAGGCGGCGAGGATCGTCGGGTGCGGCAGGCCCGCGAACTCTTTCTGCGCCGGGGAGGCCAGCGCGATGGACTCGACGCCCGCCTCCTGCGCCGGGACCACGTTCATGATCACGGAGGAGGGGTAGACCGACCGGCCGCCGGGCGCGTACAGCCCGACGCGGTCGACCGGCACCCATTTCTCGGTGACGGTGCCGCCCGGTACGACCTGGGTGGTGTGCTCGCTTCGGCGCTGGGCGCGGTGGACGATGCGGGCACGGCGGATGGACTCCTCGAGGGCGGCCCTGACCTCGGGGTCGAGCTGGTCGAGCGCCCTGGTCAGGGCGGCGGCGGGCACCCGCACCTGGTCCAGCGCCACGCCGTCGAATTTCTCCGCGTACTCGATCAGCGCCGCGTCGCCGCGATGATGCACGTCCTCGCAGATGGGCCGCACCTTCTCCAGGGCGGCTTCCACGTCGAACTCGGCACGGGGCAGCAGGTCGCGCAGAGCGCCACCCTCGGGGAGGGCGTCGCCACGCAGATCGATTCTAGAGATCACGCAACCAATTCTCGCAGACCGGAACCAACGCTTGTTTCCCGTATCAGTGGCTGATACAGGACCCAGGAGTTGACCATCACCACTAGCGTTCAGGCCGTCACTCAGCGGGAAAGAACAACTGTACGAGCCAACGAAGCGGAGGGGCGGCAGTGACCGAGCCGCTGGACGACGGGCCTCCGGACGGGCTGAGCCCGACCGAGCTGCACATGTGGAACGCCTTCAGAAACGGAAGCACGCACGACCTCAGCGACACCGATCCCCTGCTGAACGATCCCTTCTCGCCCCTGCCCTGGGGCCCGGAGCGCATCGTCCGCGCGTCCATCGTGGCGCGGCTGCTGCTGAACGCCCCGGCCGCCAGGCCGGGCCGGGTCGCCGCGCTCAAACTGCGCGGGGTGCAGATCACCGGCACCCTCAAACTGGCCGGCGGCAGCATCGCCCCGTACGTGGAGCTGCACGGCTGCCGCTTCGAGAACGAGCTGCTGATGCCGGAGGCGCACTTCACCACCGTGCGCATGGTCGGCTGCGCGATACCGAGGATCGAGGCGGCGAGGCTGCGCACGGAGGGCGATCTCCATCTGCCGCGCTGCCGCGTCGACCACGGCATCCGGCTCACGGACGCCCAGATCGGCACGGACCTGCTGATCAACCAGATCCATGTGCGGCCGGACCGCCGGGGCCGGGCCATCACCGCCGACGGCCTGTCGGTCGCCCAGGACCTGCAGGCCGAACTGATCGAGACATACGGCGAGTTCAGCCTCCGCGGGGCGAAGGTCGGCGTGTCCCTCAGTCTGCGCGGCAGCCGGCTGCGGGCCGCGGCGGAGCGCCGCGCGCTGAACGCGCCGCAGCTGAGCGTGGAGCGCACGCTCTACATGACGGGGGCCTGGGTGAGCGTGGCCACCGGCAACCAGGGCGCCACTCCCCCGTTCGGCACCACCACGTCGTACGGCAACCCGGAGCGCGGCTCGCGGCTCCAGCCCTTCGAGTGCCACGGCGGCGTCCGCCTCGACGACGGCCGGTTCGGCGACGCCGTCGACCTCCAGCGGGCGCGGTTCGTGCTCAGTCCGCGCGAGGAGCTGTCGCTGCGCCGGATCTCCACGCCCGAGCTGCGGTTCAACGCGGAGCGCCCGGAGGAAGGACGGGTCGTGCTCAACGGCGCCAAGGTCGTGACCCTGATCGACCTGGCGGCGAGCTGGCCCGGCCCCGGTGGCCTGGCGATGGGCGGCTTCGTCTACGAGAACCTGGTGCCGTACGAGGAGTTCCCGCTGTCTCGGCGGCTGGAGTGGGTGGCGTCCGCGACGCCGGAGTACTCACCGGAGCCGTACGAACGGCTCGCGACCGTGCTGCGCAACAGCGGGGAGGACGCGGACGCCCGGGAGGTGCTGCTGGCCAAGAACCGGCGCCGCCGGGAGACGCTGCCGCTGGCCGGGAAGTTGTGGGGATATCTGCAGGACTGGACGGTGGCGTACGGCTACCGGCCCGGCCGGGCGGCGCTGTGGATGGCGGTGCTGTGGGCGGCCGGCGCGGTCGCCTTCGCCCAGATCGCCCCGCCGCCCATCAAGCCCGCCGAGCACCCGGAGTGGAATCCGGCGCTGTACGCCCTCGATCTGCTGGTGCCGGTGATCAATCTCGGCCAGGACGGCCACTGGCGATTACAGGGCGGATGGCAGTGGGCCGCCGCCGTACTGGTGCTGCTGGGCTGGATTCTCGCGACGACGGTGGCGGCAGGGGCGACACGGTTGCTGCGTCGCGGCTGAGTCGCTTTCTTTACCGTCTCTTGACTTCGGAGAGGACAACCATCCGGGTACCCGTCCGGTTGCCACCAAAGCTTCACAGGCGCCCTCTGGCGCGGCGTTCACCTGCGGCTTTTCAATGGTCCGCACCATGCCACTGCTTCGCGCCCTGATCCGTACCGCGCGCATGATCCGACATGCGCCACGGCTCGCCGACGCCCTCACTCCCGCGGAGGCGGTGCTCCTCGACGCCCCCGACGACAGGCTCGCCCCGGTGCTGGTCGCGGCCGCCGCCGGGGAGTACGAACCGGCCGCGCGGCTGCTGGCCGCCACCCGGGAATCGGCCGAGTGGGAGAACCGCGACCGGTACGTCGTACGGCTCGCGGCCTTCGCCCGCAACCGGGACGAATGGCTCTGCCGCTGGCTCGCCGACTCCCCCCGCGACCCGGACGCCCTCGTCCTCAAGGCCGAGCTGGCGGTCCGGACGGCCTGGGAGTCGCCCGCCCGGGCGGAACTGCTGCGCGAGCTGGCCCCGCTGATCGACGCGGCGGCGCAGGCCGAGCCGGGCGACCCCGTGCCCTGGCGGATCGCCCTCGACCACGCACGCGGCACGCACGCCACGCACACGGCGTTCGAGTCGCTGTGGGAGCAGGCGGTGCGCCGCTCCTCGCACCACTACGGCTGCCATGTGGCGGCGCTCAAATATCTCTCCGCCCAGTGGTACGGCTCCCACCGCGAGTGCTTCGACTTCGCGGAGAAGGCCGCGGAGGACGCCCTGCCCGGCTCGCTGGTGCAGGCGCTGCCACTGCGGGCGGCGTGCGTCCAGCTGCTCAGCGGGGCGGCGCGGACGTCCGTGCAGGACGACCGGATCGACGCGGCGGCGGACCTCGGGGTCGAGCTCTCCCGCGAGTACGGCCCGGGCGACCCGTGGCCCGCCGAGGTACGGAACCCGCTCGCGTACGTGCTGGTGGCGCGGGGACGCTGGGAGGAGGCGCTGACGCAGTTCCGGCTGATCGGCCCGTACGCGACGTCCTTCCCGTGGTCGTCCGTGACCGAGGACCCGCTGGACCGGTTCCTCAGGACCCGGGACGGCGCACGGATCGAGGTCGCGGCGGCGACCCCGCTGCCGCCACGGATGGGGCGGGCGGCGCACTGGGCACGGCGGCCGGAGCGCGGGCGCAGAGGACCGGCCACGGCGGCCGGACGGTAGGCGGCGGGAGGGGGCGGCCGCCCTTGCCGGCGCCGGTCGCGGGGGGAGACACCGGCCGGGTCGCCCGACCATTACTCTTGAGCGCTGTGACCACCGCTCGCCTGCCGCTCTTCCCGCTGAACTCGGTTCTGTTCCCGGGCCTTGTGCTGCCGCTGAACATTTTCGAGGAGCGTTATCGCGCCATGATGCGCGAGCTGCTGAAGACGAGCGAGGAGGAGCCGCGGCGCTTCGCCGTGGTCGCCATCCGCGACGGACGCGAGGTCGCGCCCGCCGCGCCGGGAATGCCGGACGCGACAGCCGTCACGGAGCGCGGCCCCGCCGCCGGCTTCGGCCCCGACCCGGCCCAGGCGTTCCACCGGGTCGGCTGCATCGCCGACGCGGCGACCGTCCGGGAACGCGGGGACGGCAGCTTCGAGGTGCTCGCCACCGGCACGACCCGCGTCAAACTGCTGTCCGTCGACGCGACCGGCCCGTACCTCACGGCGGAGCTCGAAGAGCTCCCCGAGGAAGCGGGCGAGGGCGCGGGGACCTTGGCGGAGGGCGTGCTGCGGGCCTTCCGCAGCTACCAGAAGCGGCTGGCGGGAGCGCGGGAGCGGTCGCTGTCGACGGGCGCGGAACTGCCCGACGACCCGTCGGTCGTCTCCTACCTCGTCGCCGCGGCGGCGGTACTCGACACCCCCGCGAAACAGCGCCTGCTCCAGGCGCCGGACACGGCGACGCGGCTGCGCGAGGAGCTGACGCTGCTGCGGGCGGAGACGGCCGTGCTGCGGCATCTGCCGTCGCTGCCGGCCGTCGATCTGACATGGCGGCCGACGAGCCCCAACTGACGCGAGGAGTCCCTGTCGTGGCCAAGAACGCGACGAAGAAGACGAAGAAGCAGCCGGGCGGCACGCCCGCGACGGTCGCCCTGACGGCGGCGGGCACGCCGTTCACTCTGCACGCCTACGACCACGACCCGTCGTCCCCCTCCTACGGCGAGGAGGCCGCGGAGGCGCTCGGCGTCTCCCCCGACCGCGTCTTCAAGACCCTCGTCGCGGACGTCGACGGCGCCCTGACGGTCGCGGTCGTCCCCGTCGCCGGCCAGCTCGACCTGAAGGCCCTGGCGGCGGCGGTCGGCGGCAAGCGGGCGGCGATGGCGGACCCGGCGGCGGCGGAACGCACGACGGGTTACGTCCGCGGCGGCATCTCCCCGCTGGGGCAGCGCAAGCGGCTGCCGACGGTGGTCGACGCGTCGGCGTCGGCGCACGAGACGGTGTGCGTGTCGGCGGGGCGCCGCGGCCTGGAGGTCGAGCTGTCCCCCGCGGACCTGACGTCTCTGACCTCGGCGACGCTCGCGCCGATCGCGCGTCAGTAGCGCGCCGGTCCGCTGCGCGGGGGCGTGTTCCCCACCCCGCCTCTTCCCGCTGTACCGATGTGCGGCTCCGCCGCGTGGGGGGCAAGCCCCGGACCCCGCACCGCCCTCCGCCCGGGCCCGGTACCGCGCTCCGCGCGGTGGCCTCAATCTCCCCCTACGGCCTGGCGGCCGTGGGTGGGGACACCTCCCACGCCGCCAGGCGTAGGGGGAGTACCCCCAGGCCGGGCTGGAAATGCCGCTGCGCGGCAACCCTGCCCGGCCGGGCAACTCAAGCCTCGCCGGCGATTGAGGCGCGGGGCTCGGGGCGGAGCCCCGACAAGACCGGCCGCCTCCCAAGCCCTGCCGGCTCGGGCAACTTCAGCCCCGCCGGCGTTTGAGGCGCCGGGTTCGGGGCGGAGCCCCGACAAGACCGGCCGCACCCAGCCCCGCCTGGGGGTCCCCCCACGGCCGCCAGGCCGTAGGGGGAGATTGAGGCGCGGGTCCGGGCAGAGCCCGGTCTCGGGAAGGGGCGGGTAGGGGAACAAGCCCCCTGCAGGGAAACGTCACTGCGGAGCCGGCCGCGCCTCCGGCCAGTCGTCCGGCTCCGGGTCGCGCGGCCCGAACAGCGCCGTCAGACCCAGGTGCACCAGCATCGCCGCCACCGGCCACGCCAGCAGCACCCCCTTCGCCCGCAGCTCCAGATACGCGTCGAAGGTGACCCCCTCGCCGACCTCCCGCGCGTGCGCCACCACGTCCCGCGGCGGGCCGAACCAGACGCCGATGCCCCAGCCCAGCAGGGAGGCGAGCAGGCCGCCGACCGCCAGGGCGACGACCAGGGCGATGCCGCCGTTCCGGCGGAAGAGGAAGACCGCCGCCGCGCTCAGCGCGCCGAGGCCGACCGCCAGCAGCAGGAACGTGCCGTCCGCCCCGATCGCCGCCTCTCCCTCCGTGTCCTTGAGGAAGACGCCCTCCGCATTGGAGACCAGCGGCACCCGCGGGGCCAGCCACAGCCACAGCAGGCCGAGGGCCACGCCCGCGAGCGTCACGGCCACCAGGATCAGCGCGGAGTCCCGCAGGTCCTTCCGGAGTTCCGCGGCCGCCGCGGCCTTGTCCTCCGCCGTCCGGTGCGCGTACATCGAGGACGGCCCCGGCCCGGCAGGCGGCGCCTGCCAGGGATTGTTCTCCGAGGAGGGCTCGTGGGGCTGGTGCGGCGGCGTCAGAGGTGCGGTCACCCCGCCATCGTGCCAGGCCCGCTCTGACGACGCCTCATCGGACTGCCGCCCGCCGGTACGCCCACGTCGCGACCGCCAGCGAGACGACTCCGACCGCCGCGCAGACCGCGAGATCGAGGCCGACGGCGGCCCAGTCCGGGTGCGCGTCGAAGGTCCGGGCCATGGCCTCGACCCCGTAGGTGGAGGGCAGCAGATCGCGGGCGTACGGGATGGGACCGGGCAGCCGGTCGGCCGGGAGGACGCCGAGGAGCAGCGCCGCCGACATGCCGAGCTGCCCGAGCAGCGTGGCCAGCTCCTGGCGCGGCGCCAGCAGCCCGAGGGCCGCGCCGAGACCGGCGAGCGCCGCGCCGGCCAGCGGGATCACCGCGGCCAGCACCCACAGGTGCGTGAGCGGCAGCTGGAAGAGCATGCTGCCCGCGATGGCCGTCACCACCGTGCCGGGCACGGTGAAGGAGGCGTAGGCGGCCGCCGCGCCGAGGACGACTGCGGCGGGCGGCACGGGGAGCGTCGCGTAGTGGTCGAGGCCGCCGCCTGCGCGGAGCTGCCCGAAGTACTGGGCGAGCAGGTTGAGCGCGACGAAGGCGACGACGAGGACGCTGGCGCCCGCGACGACCGCGCGCGCCTCCGTTCCGCCGTCGACGACGCCCCGCATCAGCACCATGATCCCGACGGACTGGAACGTCGCCACGAACAGCAGCGGGATACGGGCGACCCGCGCCCGCGACAGCTGCGCCCGGTACACGGCGGCCAGCGCCGGCAGCAGCCGCGCCCGCGGAGCGAGCTCCGCGGGCGTCTCCTCCGCCGCCACCGCCGATCGCGCGGCCACCGCCCCTGCGGACTCCGCGGACACGATGCTCACGCCTTGACCAGCCCTTTCGTCGTGTTCCCTCCGAGTGCCAAGTACACGTCCTCCAGGCTCGGCGTGGTCAGCGTGAAGTCGTCGAGCGCCGAGAACGCCGCTCCGCCGGTCACCGCGGCGACGGCCGCCCGTGCCTCCTCAGGCCCGAGCCGGAGGACCCAGCGCCGCCCGGACTCCTGGGCGGAGCCGCGCAGCGCGGCGACCTCGGGCACGTCGAGCGGGGCGCGGTCGCGCCACACCAGCTCCACCCGTACCTCTCCGGCGACGCTCTCCTTCAGCCCGGACGGGCTGTCGCAGGCGATGACCCGGCCGCGGTCGAGGACGGCGACGCGGTCGAGGACGGTCTCCGCCTCGATGACGTTGTGGGTGACGAGCAGGACGGTCACGCCGTGCTCGGCGCGGCGGCGGTCGACGGCGGCCCAGACGGCGCGCCGTGCGACGGGGTCCATCCCGGTGGTGGGCTCGTCGAGTACCAGCACGGGCCGTTTCCCGACGAGGGTCGCGGCGAAGCAGGCGAGCCGCCGCTGGCCGCCGGACAGCTTCTTCAGCGGGCGGGCGGCGAGGCCGGTGAGGCCCAGCTCCTCGAGGACGGCGTCCCGCGCGGCGCGTGCGTCGCGTGCGGTCAGTCCGCGCAGCCTGCCGGTGGTCTCCGCGGCGAGCGCGACGGTCAGCTCGTCGAGCGCGGTGGATTCCTGCCCGAGGTAGCCGACGAGCCGGGAGGCGCGCTCCGGGTGGCGTACGAGGTCGTGGCCGAGGAGCAGGACGCTGCCCGAGTCGGGGCGCATCAGTCCGGTGAGCTGTCGCACCAGGGTCGATTTGCCCGCCCCGTTGGGTCCGAGCAGGCCGAAGATCTCGCCACCCCGCACGTCGAGGCTGATCCCGTCGGTGGCACGCACCTCGGGTGTCCCGGGGGTGCCCCGTCTGCCGCGCGCGGCGGGGTACGTCTTGACCAGATCCCGCACCACGCACACCGTACTCACGAGGTACGAGACTACGGGGTCCGTCCGCCCCGGATGCCCTCGGGCCCCGAGTGCTCTCCCGTCGGGCCGTGCTCGGCGGCGGTCCGCACGTCGATCTCGCGCCAGAATCCGGCCCGGATCGCATACCGGTCGTGCTCGTCGATCTGGTCGTCCTTGTGCGCCAGCAGGCCGAAACGGGCGGCGTAGCGCAGCAGTTCGCCGTCGATGCGGTGCGGGATGCGCGGATACAGGGTGGACAGGCTCTGCACATGCCCGTTCTCCGGCAGCCGCTCCATCCAACGCCGCGCGAACACCTGGCCGACCTCGAACGGGTCGCCGCCGACGGTGGTGATGTCCTCCTCGCGGTCGGCCCAGCGCTGTTCCGCGCTGGTGAGCTGGGCCAGGGTCGGCAGGGACGCGGTCTCCGGGGGCTCGCCGAGCGTTCCGCTGCCGGGCCGTTCGATCCAGCCCTTGTCGGAGGACCAGCGCAGGGTGGCGTTCGGCGGGTGGGGCGGCGCGGGCGGGGCGGTCTGCGGGCCGGGGGCGCGCAGTCCGGCGAGGTCCTTGGGGGTGGGTACGCCCTTGGCGGGGGCGGGCGCGGGCTCGGCGCCGTTGTCCTCGGGGGCGGCCGTGCGGGTGCCGTTGCGGACGGCGTCCTCGGCGCGCTCGGCAGCCGCGGCGAGGGCGGACTCGGGCAGCGGGGCCGACAGGATGGCCGCGATCTCGGGCCGGGGCGCCGGCGGGGGCGCGCAGATGCCGGTCAGTTCCTTGGCCCGTACGGCCCGGGTGATCCACACCCGGTCGAGGACCCGGCGTTCGTCGGCCTCGGCGACGAGGTCCTCGGACTGGTTGTAGTCGCCGTCCGCGGCCTGGACGGCCCAGAGGTGGACGGCGACGCCGTGTTCCTTGGCCGACATCAGTCCGGGCAGCAGGTCGCCGTCGCCGGTCACCAGCACGACGTCGGAGCAGGCACGGTTCCTGGCCAGTTCGGTCAGTTCCGCGTGCATCGCCGCGTCGACGCCCTTCTGTGCCCAGCGGCCGTCGCTGCGGGTCAGGGCGCCGAGGCGGACGGTCACGCGGGGCATCACGCGCAGTCGCCGGTGTTCCGGCTGGGGGACGCGGTCGGGGGCGCCGTCGAACCAGTAGATACGAAGCAGGGGCTGCTGGGTGTCGGCTTCCGCGAGTTCGCGCAGGCCCTGGATGAGAGCGGCGTGGTCGACGGTGATCCGCGACCGGGCGGGCTCTCCGGCGAGCAGGCTGGCGGCGGCGCCCAGCAGATAGCCGGCGTCCACCAGGACGACGCAGCGGTCCACGCGTACCACCCTCTTTCGCGAGCTCACGGTGCTTCGGATCGGGGATTGTTCCGGCTTTCCTTCGAGTCTGCCCGACCACGAGAGGGTTAACGGCCGGAACTCGATCATCGGCGTGGCGGATCGGCCCCTGCCCGGTACCGAGGGGCGATTACGGTCCGCGATGATCCAAAATGCGATGGTTATAGGCTTATGTGAGTCTGGTCGCGGCCCGCCCCAGGGCAGGCCCTCGACCCTCACAGGAGGCATCCCATGGCCAAGAACAAGAAGCAGGAACGCAGTCAGAACAAGTCCTCTCCCGCGGAGCGCGGCTCCCAGCAGGCCCGCAGCTCCTCGATGGAGGCGCAGGCCGAGCAGCGGGCGCAGTCGGTCACTCCGTCCGACGTGGCCCACAAGGGCCGGCAGAAGCGCTTCGGCCACAACTGACCGCGCTGCCTTGACGCATGACGCGTAACGCCAGAAGGGGCGCTCCCGTGACGACGGGAGCGCCCCTTCTGCGTGTGCCTTCTGCGTGTGCCTTCTGCGTGTGCCTTCTGCGTGTGCCGCGGTCCGCGCGGGACTCGGGTCCGGTCAGCCGGCCAGGCAGGACGGACCGAGCAGCACCTTCAGGTCGCCGAAGAGCGCGGGATCGGGCTGCACCCGGTGCCGGTCGAGCCGCAGGACCGTGGTCTTGCGGGGGCCCTGGAGCTTGATCCGCACCTCCGTGTTGCCCTTGTGATGGCTGAGGATCTCGCCGAGGCGGCTGACCATGGGCGGGGTGACCTTGACCGTCGGGATGGTCACCACCACGGGCGCGTTGGTGCCCGCGGAGGACAGGTCGGGGACCATCAGCTCCATCGCGACCAGCCGCGGGATGTCCTCGCGCTTGTCGAGCCGGCCCTTGACGAACACCACGGTGTCCTCGACGAGCTGGGTGGAGACGAGCTGGTACGTCGCCGGGAAGAACATGCACTCGATGGAGCCGGCGAGGTCCTCGACGGTGGCGATGGCCCAGGCGTTGCCCTGCTTGGTCATCTTGCGCTGGAGGCCGGAGATGATGCCGCCGATGGTGACGACCGCGCCGTCGCTGTGCTCGCCGCCGGTGAGCTGGGAGATCGCGGCGTCCGTCTTGTCGGACAGGACGTGCTCGATACCGAACAGCGGGTGGTCGGAGACGTAGAGACCGAGCATCTCGCGCTCCTGCGCGAGCAGGTACGACTTCTCCCACTCGATGTCGGAGAACTCCACGTCGAGTCCGAAGCCCGGCTCGTCGCTGGCCTCCTCGCTCATGCCGCCGAAGAGGTCGAACTGGCCCTCGGCCTCCTTGCGCTTGACCGCGACCACGTTGTCGATCATCGGCTCGTGGTGGGCGACGAGGCCCTTGCGGGTGTGGCCCATCTCGTCGAAGGCGCCGGCCTTGATGAGCGACTCGACGGTGCGCTTGTTGCAGACGACGGCCTCGACCTTGTCGAGGAAGTCGGGGAAGGAGCTGTACTTCCCCTTCGCCTTGCGGGTCCTGATGATCGACTCGACCACGTTCTGCCCGACGTTGCGCACGGCGGTGAGGCCGAAGAGGATCACGTCGTCGCCCTGGGCGGCGAAGTTCGACATGGACTCGTTGACGTTGGGCGGCAGGACCTTGATGCCCATGCGCCGGCACTCGTTCAGATAGACGGCCGACTTGTCCTTGTCGTCCTTGACCGAGGTGAGCAGCGCCGCCATGTACTCCGCGGGGTGGTTGGCCTTGAGGTACGCCGTCCAGTAGGAGACGAGGCCGTACGCGGCGGAGTGGGCCTTGTTGAAGGCGTATCCGGCGAAGGGGACCAGCACGTCCCACAGCGCCTGGATGGCCTCGTCGCTGTAGCCCTTGTCCCGGGCGCCCTGCTGGAAGAGGACGAAGTTCTTCGCCAGCTCGTCGGGCTTCTTCTTGCCCATCACGCGGCGGAGGATGTCGGCCTCGCCGAGCGAGTACCCGGCGATGATCTGGGCGGCCTTCTGGACCTGCTCCTGATAGACGATCAGGCCGTAGGTGACGTCCAGGACCTCCCTGAGCGGCTCCTCCAGCTCCGGGTGGATCGGGGTGATCTCCTGCTGCTTGTTCTTGCGCAGGGCGTAGTTCGTGTGCGAGTTCATGCCCATCGGGCCCGGGCGGTAGAGCGCGGACACGGCGGAGATGTCTTCGAAGTTGTCGGGCTTCATCAGCCGCAGCAGGGAGCGCATCGGCCCGCCGTCGAACTGGAAGACGCCGAGGGTGTCACCGCGCTGGAGCAGTTCGAAGGTCGTCGGGTCGTCCAGCGGGAGGGAGAGCATCTCCAGGTCGATGCCCTTGTTGGACTTCACCATCTTGATGGCGTCGTCCATGATCGTGAGGTTGCGCAGGCCGAGGAAGTCCATCTTCAGCAGGCCGAGCGACTCGCACTGCGGGTAGTCCCACTGGGTGATGGTCACGCCGTCGGTGTGCCGCACCCAGATCGGGGCGTGGTCGACGATCGGCTCGCTGGACATGATCACGCCGGCCGCGTGCACGCCCATCTGCCGGACCAGGCCCTCCACGCCGCGCGCGGTGTCGATGACCTTCTTCACGTCCGGCTCGTTCTCGTACATCGCCCGGATCTCGCCCGCCTCGCTGTAGCGCGGGTGGGTGGGGTCGGTGATGCCGTTGAGGTCGATGCCCTTGCCCAGGACGTCGGCGGGCATGGCCTTGGTGAGCCGGTCGCCCATCGCGTACGGATAGCCCAGCACGCGGGCGGAGTCCTTGATCGCGTTCTTCGCCTTGATCTTGCCGTACGTGCCGATCATGGCGACCTTGTCGGCGCCGTACTTCTCCGTCACGTACCTGATCACCTCGACGCGCCTGCGCTCGTCGAAGTCGATGTCGACGTCGGGCATGGAGACGCGCTCGGGGTTGAGGAACCGCTCGAAGATCAGGCCGTGCGGGATCGGGTCGAGGTCGGTGATGCCCATCGCGTACGCCACGATGGAGCCGGCCGCGGAGCCACGGCCGGGGCCCACCGCGATGCCGTTGTTCTTGGCCCACATGATGAAGTCGGCGACGACGAGGAAGTACCCCGGGAACCCCATCTGGATGATGACGTCCATCTCGTACTCGGCCTGCTTCTGACGGTCCTCGGGGATGCCGTCCGGGAAGCGGCGGTGCATGCCCCGCTGGACTTCCTCCTTGAACCAGGTGACCTCGGTGTGGCCCTCGGGGATCTCGAACTTCGGCATGAGGTCGCGCTTCTCGAACATGCCGGTGGTGTCGATCTGCTGGGCGACCAGCAGGGTGTTGCGGCAGCCCTCCTGCCAGGCGTCCGAGGAGTCGATGGCGTACATCTCGTCCGTCGACTTCAGGTAGTAGCCCGTGCCGTCGAACCGGAAGCGGTCCGGGTCGGAGAGGTTCTTGCCGGTCTGGATGCACAGCAGCGCGTCGTGCGCGGTCGCCTCGTGCGCGTACGTGTAGTGGGAGTCGTTGGTCACCAGCGGCGGGATGCCGAGCTTCTTGCCGATCTCCAGCAGTCCGTCGCGGACGCGGCGCTCGATCTCGATGCCGTGGTCCATCAGCTCCAGGAAGTACCGGTCCTTGCCGAAGATGTCCTGGTACTCGGAGGCGGACTTGAGGGCCTCGTCGAACTGGCCGAGGCGCAGCCGGGTCTGCAGCTCGCCCGAGGGGCAGCCGGTCGAGGCGATCAGGCCCTCCGACCACTGCGAGATGGTCTCCTTGTCCATCCGCGGCCACTTCTGCAGCCAGCCCTCCGCGTACGCGTCGGAGGAGAGCCGGAAGAGGTTGTGCAGGCCCGTGGAGTTCGCGGCCCAGATCGTCTTGTGGGTGTAGCCACCCGAACCGGAGACGTCGTCCCGCTTCTGGTGCGGCTGCCCCCACTGGATCTTCCGCTTGTTGCGCCGGGACTCCGGGGCGACGTACGCCTCGATGCCGATGATGGGCGTGACCCCGGCCTTCTCCGCCGTGTGGAAGAAGTCGTACGCCCCGTGCAGGTTGCCGTGGTCGGACATGGCGATATGGGTCATGCCCATCTCGTTGCACGCCTCGAACATGTCCTTGAGCCGCGCGGCACCGTCCAGCAGCGAGTACTGGGTGTGGACGTGCAGGTGCGTGAAGGGCGGCTTGGTCACGGCGACGGGCCTCCGAAGAACAGTGGGCGACAGGCTGCGGACAGTCCCGGGGGACAGCCTGGAAGTCTACGTCGCGCCACTGACACTCCGGTCGGAAACCGCCCGGCGGCGACCCCCGGCGAGGGCGGCGGCCGAGTCGCGGACGGGCACTCCCACGTACCTTCGTACGTTGCACGGGGCGGAGACGCCGTCCCGTTCCGCCATGCACCAGGAGGCACCCCGAGATGCCGGTCCCGCAGCCCACCGCCGAGCAGCGCGGCGAGGAGATCCTCGCCGTCTTCGACACCGCCTTCGGCGAGCTCCTGGCCGCCGACCCGGCCGCGTTCCGGGTCAAGTTCCGCAAGATGGCTGCCTCGGCCTTCGCCTTCTACCGGGGCACGGCCTGCCTGTTCTACAAGGACCTGGAGCGGGAGCAGCACGCCGGCCCCTATCTGGACGAGCGGACGGGCCGGGTGTGGATCCACGGCGATCTCCACGCGGAGAACTTCGGCACGTACATGGACGCCAACGGCCGGCTGGTCTTCAACGTCAACGACTTCGACGAGGCCTATGTGGGCCCGTTCACCTGGGACCTCAAGCGGCTGGCCGCCTCGCTCGCCCTGATCGGCTACACCAAGGCGCTCAGCGACGAGCGGATCACCGAGCTGGTGCGGATCTGCGCCACCGCCTACCGCGAGCGCATCCACGCGCTGGCGACCGGCGCCAAGGACGACGACGTGCCGCCCTTCACCCTGGACACGGCGGAGGGGCCGCTGCTCGGGGCGCTGCGCATGGCGCGCTCGCTGACCCGGTTCTCGCTGCTGGACTCGATGACGGAGATCCGCGACTTCGAGCGCCGGTTCGCCGCCGACGGCGGCGCGATCGAGCTGGACGCGGCCACCCGGTACAAGGTGCTGGCCGCCTTCGACGGCTATCTGGAGACGCTGCCCGAGTCCAGCCTGACCCGCCCCGACTCCTACCGGGTCAAGGACGTCGTGGGCCGGCGCGGCATCGGGATCGGCTCGGCCGGCCTGCCGTCGTACAACATCCTGCTGGAGGGCAACAGCGACGCCCTCGAGAACGATGTCGTGATCTACATGAAGCAGGCGCAGACCCCCGCGGTCTCCCGGCACATCAGCGACCCCCAGGTGCGCGACTACTTCCAGCACGAGGGGCACCGCACGGTGATCTCGCAGCGCGCCCTCCAGGACCACGCCGATCCGTGGCTCGGCTGGACCGAGCTGGACGGCTCCGGCCAGTTGGTCGCCGAGGTCTCCCCGTACGCGGTGGATCTGGACTGGTCCGACATCGACGACCTGGACGAGATCGCGGCCGTCGTCGCCGACCTCGGCCGGGCCACGGCGACCATGCACGCCGCCGCCGACGACGAGAGCGGCCACTCGCTGGTGCCGTTCTCGACCGAGCGGGCCATCGACGCTGCGATCGCCGCCGACGAGGAGGGCTTCGGAGACCTGCTCGTGGAGTTCGCGCACGGCTACGGGGCCAGGGCGCGGACCGACCACCAGATCTTCGTGGACCTGTTCCGCAACGGCCGGATCCCGGGCCTGTAGGCCCCCGGACCTCGGCGGACACCTCTTTAAGAGGCTCTTAAGGAACACATGGCACACTCGGCGGCGATGGACATGTCCGGAACGCGGCTCAGGGGGCTGCGGGCAGCGATCTTCACGGCACTGGTCGTGACGCTGTCCGCCGCCTCCCATGTGCTGCTGTCCGGCGCCCCGCTGCCGCTGGCCACCGTCGCCGTCCTCACCGCAGCTGTGTTCGCCGTGGCCTTCGCACTGTCGGGCAAGGAGCGCGGCTTCTGGCGCATCGCCGGACTGCTGATCCCGCTGGAGCTGGCCGCGGACACCGTCTTCACCACGGGCCAGCACGTCTGCTACGGCCCCGCCGGCGGCCCGGTCTCCGGCTCGCTGCGCGCGGTCGGCCTCGATGTGCTGTGCGGCGGCGAGCTCGGCGCGGTACTGCCGGGCACGGCGCTGCCCGTGGACGACCAGGGGCTCGCGGCCGTGCTGCGCACCGCCGACCCGGCCCAGCCCTGGCTGCTGCTGGCCGCCCATGTCGGTGTCGGGCTGCTCGCCGCGGCCTGGCTGCGGCGCGGCGAGTCCGCGGTGGCCCGGCTGCTGCGGACGGCGGGTGCGTTCGCCTTCCGGCCGCTGCTGCTGGCCGTCCGGGCCGTGCACGGCCCCGCCGCCCCCGGCCTCCCGGCCCAGCGCCCGGAGCCGTACGCGCCCCGCCCCGCGCGTACCCGCCCGCCGGTGCACTCCGTGGGACGGAGGGGACCGCCGCGTTCCGTCGCGCTCTGCGCCTGAACCGGAAGTCCCCTCTCGCGTACATCCCTGATGTGCGTCCCCACACGGAGTGAATGATCATGAGCAAGCGCAACAGCCAGGCCAACAAGTCGGCGGCCCGCGAGCGGCTGCGCCAGGAGCGCGAGCGTCAGGCCAAGAAGGACAAGGTCCGCCGGCAGCTGACGGTCGCGGGTTCGGCCGTGGTGGTGCTGGCGATCGCCGGCGGCGCCGGCTACGGCATCATGCAGGCCAACAAGCCGGGCCACTGGGAGTCGGTGGCCGAGCAGTCCGACGTCACCGCGCCGAAGAACACCTCCGGCGACAACGGCACGACCGTCGTCATCGGCAAGGACAGCGCGAAGAAGACGCTGGAGCTGTACGAGGACTCCCGCTGCCCGGTCTGCGCGACCTTCGAGCAGGCGGTCGGCGAAACGGTCGAGAAGGACGTCGACGCCGGCAAGTACAAGATCAAGTACATCGGCGCCACCTTCATCGACAACGCCACCAACGGCGAGGGCTCCAAGAACGCGCTGAGCGCGCTGGGCGCCGCGCTGGACGTGAGCCCCGACGCCTTCATCGACTACAAGGCGGCGCTGTACTCGGCCGAGTTCCACCCGGAGGAGAACGACGACAAGTTCGCCAAGGACTCCTACCTGATCGACGTCGCCGAGTCGGTGCCGGCGCTCAAGGGCAACGCGGAGTTCAAGAAGAACGTCGAGGACGGGACGTTCGACGCGTGGGCGATGAAGATGTCGGAGACGTTCAACAAGAGCGGGGTCACGGGCACCCCGACCCTGAAGATGGACGGCAAGAACGTGACCGCGGAGGGCAGCGACAACGCGCCCATGACGGTGCCCGAGTTCACCGCGGCGATCGACAAGGCGCTCAAGGGCTGACCGTCCGCTGGCGGCCGGACACTGGCGGCCGGTTGCTGACGGCGGCTTTCTGACGGTCGGCTACTGACGGCAGGCCACTGATGGCCGGTCACTGATCCGCGTGCTCCGGGCCGCCCCCGCCGGCGGTCCGGAGGGCAACGCTCCGGTTGACCGCTCGGGATGGGCGGGCGAACTTTCTCCGTTCGCCCGCCCTTTCGACGTACTGATCAGTAGTCTGATCGGCCGTGACCAGTCGATCTTCCTCAACTCCCAGTCGCCGCACGGTCGTCAAGGCCGCTGCCGCCACCGCCGTCGCCGCTCCCGTCCTCGCGGGCGCCGTGTCCCCCGCCGCAGCCGCGGACCGGGCCCCCGCCTTCCTCCACGGCGTCGCGTCCGGCGACCCGTTGCCCGACGGCGTCCTGCTGTGGACCCGTGTCACTCCGAGCCCCGAGGCGCTGCCGGGCTCCGGCCTCGGCGCCGCCACGAAGGTGGTCTGGGAGGTCGCGGAGGACAAGGACTTCAGCCGGACCGTGGCCCGCGGCACCACCACCTCGTCGGCCGCCGCCGACCACACCGTGAAGGCCGACGTACGCGGACTGCGCCCGGCCACCTCCTACTGGTACCGCTTCACCGCGGGCCCCACCGTCTCGCCGGCGGGACGCACCCGCACCGCCCCCGCCGCCGACGCGGCCACGCCGGGCGTGCGTTTCGGCGTGGTGTCCTGCGCCAACTGGGAGGCCGGCTGGTTCTCCGCCTACCGCCACCTGGCCGCGCGCGGCGACCTCGACGCGGTGCTCCATCTCGGCGACTACATCTACGAGTACGCGACCGGCGGCTACCCGGCAGAGGAGTACGTCGTACGGCAGCACGAGCCGAGACACGAGATCGTGACGCTGGCCGACTACCGGCTGCGGCACGCCACCTACAAGACCGACCCGGACCTGCGGGCGCTGCACGCCGCCCACCCGCTGATAGCGATATGGGACGACCACGAGCTGGCCAACGACGCCTGGTCGGGCGGCGCGGAGAACCACACGCCCGGCGCCGAGGGCGAGTGGGCGGCCCGCGTCGCGGCGGCCAAGCAGGCGTACTTCGAGTGGATGCCGGTCCGCGCATCCACTGAGGGCACGGTCTACCGCCGGCTGCGCTTCGGCAGGCTGGCCGATCTGCATCTGCTGGATCTGCGCTCGTTCCGCTCGCAGCAGTCGAGCATCGGCAACGGCGACGTGGACGACCCGGAGCGCACGCTCACCGGCCGGGCCCAACTGGACTGGCTGAAAGCGGGCCTCGCGTCCTCCGACGCCTCCTGGAAACTGGTCGGAACCTCGGTGATGATCTCGCCGGTCGCCTTCGGTTCCCTGCCCGCGTATCTGCTGGAGCCGATAGCCGAGCTGATGGGGCTGCCCAAGGAGGGTCTCGCGGTCAACGTCGACCAGTGGGACGGCTACACGGACGACCGCAAGGAGCTGCTGACGCATCTGACGCAGCGCGGCATTCAGAACACCGTCTTCCTCACCGGTGACATCCACATGGCGTGGGCGAACGACGTCCCGGTCAGGGCGGCGACGTATCCGCTCTCGCGTCCGGCGGCGACGGAGTTCGTGGTGACGTCGGTGAGCTCCGACAACCTGGACGACCTCCTCCATGTCGCCCCGGGCACCGTCTCCCTGGTCGCGTCGGCCGCGGTGCGGGCCGCCAACCGGCATGTGAAGTGGGTGGACATGGACGCCCACGGCTACGGCGTCCTGGACGTGACCGCCGAGCGCTCCCAGATGGACTTCTACACGATCTCCGACCGGACACGGCAGGACGCGACGTCGTCGTGGTCGCGGTCCTACCGGACCCTCAGCGGAACGCAGAAGGTCGAGCGGGTGAACCAGCCCGTGCGCTAGGGGCTATTTTCGGCCATCCGCCGACGTGTTAACAGAGGATCACATCGCTACGACGGGTGGCGTGTTCTGCACCATGAATGCGGACACACCACCCGTCGTCGCCACTGATTTCGTTACGTGCAGATCTCACCCCCCGGACATGGCCGAAACTTTTCTCCCCGATGTCCGCAATCACCTCCGGATTGATTGGGCTTGAACGGTCCTCATCAAGATCTGACATGCCCCCGTAATCTCCCCGCGGTGGCCAAGAACGGCCCCTCCCACAACCCCCCGCGAGGAGACGTAATGCGCGCGCTTGTCCGCATATCCCCCCGACTGCGCCACCGTGCAGTCGGTACGGCGATCATGGCCGGAACCCTGGCCCTCGCTCCGCTCTCCGCCCCCGGCAGCGTCGCCTCTCCCAAGGCAACCGTCTCGGCCGCCTCCGCCTCCGCCGAGGAGTGCGCGGAAGACACCCACGCGAGTGCCGCGGCACGTGAGTCCCGCCCCGGCGCCGGCCACGCCCACGAGCCGAACGAGATCTCCGAGACCAAGGCCAAGGCCATGGACGCGGACCTGAAGAAGAGACTGGACGCCGCCCGTACGAGCCGGAAGGGCCTCTCGGCCGCCGTCTCGACCACGATCCCGGTCTACTTCCACGTCATCCACGACGGCGAGACCGGCAAGCTCACCACCACCCAGATCAACAGCCAGATGGCCGTCCTGAACTCCGCCTTCGCGGGCCAGGGCACCGGCAACACGGACTCCGGCTTCCAGTTCACCCTGGCCGGAACCGACTACACGGACAACGCCTCCTGGTACAACCTCAGCTCCGGCTCCACCGCCGAGAAGGAGATGAAGTCCACCCTCCGCCAGGGCGGCGCCAACGCGCTGAACTTCTACACCGCCAACCTCGGCGGCGGGCTGCTCGGCTGGGCGACCTTCCCCTCCTCGTACAACTCCAGCCCGGACATGGACGGCGTCGTCGTCCTCGACGCCTCGCTGCCCGGCGGCTCCGCCACCAACTACGACGAGGGCGACACCGCCACCCACGAGGTCGGCCACTGGATGGGGCTCTACCACACCTTCCAGGGCGGCTGTAACGGCAAGGGCGACTACGTCGCCGACACCCCCGCCGAGAAGAGCCCGGCCTACGCCTGCCCGACCGGCAGCGACACCTGCAAGCGGGACGCCGGTGTCGACCCCATCCACAACTTCATGGACTACACGTACGACGCCTGCATGTACCAGTTCACCTCCGGCCAGGTGCAGCGGATGCAGGACCACTGGACCGCCTACCGCGCCTGACCCGAACGACCGGTTCCGCCCGGCGCGCGCCTCGCGTGCGCCGGGCGGAACCGCCGCGTCCGGCCCCGGCCGCCGCGTCCGAGACCGCCTCGGCCGCCCTCGCCGCCGTCTCCCGCCGCTGTCTCCGCCGCCGTCTCAGAGCGTCTCGAGGAACCCGAGGGCCGCACGCCAGGTCTGCTCGGCCGACGGCTCGTCGTAGTCCGGCAGCTCCGGGTCGGTGAACAGATGCCCGGCCCCCGGATAGCGGTGGACCTCCACATCGGCGCCCGCCCGCTGCATCTGCAGATACCAGCTGTTCAGCCAGTCCTCGGTCTCGAAGGGGTCGGGACTGGCCACATGAAGCTGTACGGGCAGGCCGTCCACGCTCGTCCCCTCCGCGATGTCGGAGGTGCCGTGCAGAAGCAGCAGCCCGCGCGCCTTCTCGTCGGCGAGCGCCACGTTCTGCGCGAGCGCCCCGCCGAGCGAGAACCCCGCGTACACCAGCCCCTGGTCGGAGTGGGGCGCGGCGGCGTGGATCGCCCGCCGCAACAGCTCCTCCGTACCGATCCTCTCCTTGAGCTCCCGGCCTTCCTCGACGGTCTCCGCGGTTTGTCCTTCGAACAGGTCGGGCACGCGAACCTCGTGCCCGGCGGCACGCAGCCGTTCCGCGGCCGCGTGCACAGCCGGGCGCAGACCGAAGGCCGAATGGAAAAGGATGATGTCCATCCGGATATCCTGCCAGCCGCCTTCGCCACCAGGAGTCAGGAAGACATGGAGAACGTACTGCGGCCGCTGGCCGTCATCGGCGGAGCCGTCGTGCTCGCACTCGCGCTCGGCTGGGCCGTCGACCGGCTGCTGCGCCGCATCGACGAACGCCATCCGGAGACACCCCTCTGGGACATGCTGCGCAGATGCCGGCTGCCGTTCCAGATAGTGCTCCTCGGGGCGGTGCTGCGCGGCGTGTACCGCGAGACGCACTGGCCGCTCGTCGAACGGCACGGAGCGGGCATCGGCCATGTGCTGTCGCTGGTCCTGATCGGCGCGAGCGCCTGGCTGGTGACGCGGATCGTCTCCGCCGTCGTCGAGTCGACGTACACCCGCTACGCCGCCTCCACCCGGGACGCCGCGCGGGTCCGCCGGGTGCGGACCCAGATCACACTGATCATGCGCATCGTCACGGCGATCGTCGCGGTGGTGGCGGTCGCGGCGATGCTGCTGACGTTCCCGGCCATGGAGAAGTTCGGCGCCTCGATGCTGGCCTCCGCGGGCATCATCGGCATCGTCGCCGGTGTCGCCGCCCAGTCCACCCTCGGCAACCTCTTCGCCGGCTTCCAGATCGCCTTCGGCGACATGGTGCGGATCGGCGACACGGTCGTCGTGGACGGCGAGTGGGGTGTGATCGAGGAGGTCACGCTCACGTTCCTCGCGGTGCGGACCTGGGACGAGCGCCGCATCACGATGCCTGTGTCGTATTTCACCAGCAAGCCGTTCGAGAACTGGTCCCGCGGCGGCGCCCAGATGACCGGCACAGTCTACTTCCAGCTGGACCACTCGGCGCCGGTCGCACTGATGCGCGAGAAGCTCCAGGAGATCCTGCACGGCTGCACGTCCTGGGACGGCAGGGACTGGAGCCTGGCCGTGACGGACACCTCCCCCAGCACGATCGAGGTGCGGGCCGTCATGACGGCGAAGGACGCGAACGACATCTGGACGGCGCGGTGCGCGGTGCGCGAGCAGATGATCGCCTGGCTGGGCGAGAAGCATCCGTACGCACTGCCGCGGATCTCGACGGCGGCGGCGGCGCTGCCGCCGGCGGGCCAGTGGCCGAAGCAGTCTCCGCCGCCGCGGGCGGAGGAGATCCACAGCAACAACGCGTGCGACTACGTCCCGGACGCGGAAGAGGCCCCGCGCACGGGCCGCGGCTGACGGGGGTGCGCCTGCGGCGGGCTTTTCCCCTACCCGCCCGTTCCCGAGACCGGGGCAAGCCCCGGACCCCGTACCGCGCTCCGCGCGGTGGCCTCAATCGCCGGCCGGGCTGACTGTGTCAGCCTCGCCGGCGTTTGAGGCGCGGGGGTCCGGGGGCGGAGCCCCCGGTTACGGGAAGGGGCGGGGTGGGGAACTTTCCCGCCGTAGGCGCCCCGGGGCGTCAGGGCGGCGTGAGGGTACGGCGCATCGCCAGGTGCGGCATGCCCGCGTCCAAGAACTCCGCCCCGTACGCCTCGTACCCCAACCGCTCGTAAAACCCCAGCGCATGCGTCTGCGCGTGCAGCTCCACCACCGCCAGCCCCCGCCGCCGCCCCGCGCCCTCGAGCGCGCGGACGAGGGCCGCGCCCACGCCGAGGCCGCGGGAGGCGGCTCGGACCGCGAGGCGGCCGAGCGCGCCGACCGTGAGGTCGCCGCCGGTCTTGGCGATCGCCGACGCGCCGTGCAGCAACCGGCCGGTGCCGAGCGCGAGACCGTCCGCGCCGACCGCGAGGACGTGGATCGTGTCCGCGTGCTCCGCGTCGTAGGCGTCGTACTCGATGTCCTCCGGAACCTGCTGCTCCGCGACGAAGACGGCCTTGCGGACCGCGAAGCACGCCTCGCGGTCGGCAGCGCCGGCGGCGACCCGCACGCTGCACTCCAGCGGCCCCACCGTCACGCGCTCTCCGCCTCGATCCGGTCCAGCGCCTGCTGGAGGTCCTGCGGGTACGTGCTCTCGAACTCGACCCACCGGCCGTCCGACGGGTGCTCGAAACCGAGCCGCACCGCGTGCAGCCACTGCCGGGTCAGGCCGAGCCGCTTGGCAATGGTCGGGTCCGCGCCGTAGGTCAGGTCCCCGACGCACGGGTGGCGGTGCGCCGCCATGTGCACCCGGATCTGGTGGGTGCGGCCGGTCTCCAGCTTGATGTCGAGCAGCGACGCCGCGCGGAACGCCTCGATCAGGTCGTAGTGCGTCACCGACGGCTTGCCCTCCGCCGTGACCGCCCACTTGTAGTCGAGCGTGGGGTGCCGGCCGATGGGCGCGTCGATGGTGCCGCTCAGCGGGTCGGGGTGGCCCTGCACCAGCGCGTGGTAGCGCTTGTCGACGACCCGGTCGCGGAACTGCTGCTTCAGCAGGGTGTAGGCGCGCTCCGACTTGGCGACGACCATCAGCCCGGACGTGCCGACGTCGAGCCGGTGCACGATGCCCTGGCGCTCGGAGGCGCCCGACGTGGAGATGCGGTACCCGGCCGCCGCGAGACCGCCGATGACGGTGGTGCCGGTCCAGCCCGGGCTCGGGTGCGCGGCCACGCCGACCGGCTTGGCGATCACGACGATGTCGTCGTCGTCGTGCACGATCTCCATGCCCTCGACCGGCTCCGCCACGACCTGCACCGGCGCGGGTGCCTGCGGCATCTCGACCTCGAGCCAGGCGCCGCCGTGCACCCGTTCTGATTTGCCGACGACCGAGCCGTCGACCTGCACCTTCCCGGCAGCGGCCAGCTCGGCCGCCTTCGTACGGGAGAACCCGAACATCCGGGAGATGGCGGCGTCCACACGCTCGCCCTCCAGGCCGTCGGGTACGGGCAGGGCGCGGACCTCGGGAATCGTACTCACCCGTCGAGTATGCCTTGTCAGTCCTTGTGAACTGTCCCGTCGGGGTCCAGACCCTTGAAGGAGAGCAGCACGATCAGGACGCCGCCGCACACGATCGCGGAGTCCGCCAGGTTGAACACGGCGAAGTGCGCGGGCGCGATGAAGTCCACGACCGCGCCCTCGAAGACGCCGGGCGAGCGGAAGATCCGGTCGGTCAGATTGCCGAGCGCCCCGCCCAGCAGCAGACCCAGGGCGACCGCCCAGGGTCCGCTGTAGAGCTTGCGCGCCAGCCGCACGATCACGACGATCACGGTCGCCGCGATGAAGGTGAAGATGACGGTGAAGGCCTCACCCATGCCGAACGCGGCGCCCGGGTTCCGCACCGCCTCGAACTTCAGCCAGTCGCCGATGATCTCGATCGGCTCGTGGTGCTCCAGCTTGGCCACCACGAGCAGCTTGCTGCCGAGGTCGAGCAGATAGGCGACGAGCGCCACCACGAACAGCACGGCGATCTTGCGCTTGCCCTTCGGCGGCTCGGCGGGCGCCGCAGCCTCGTCGTCAACATCTGGCGTACCGATGATGCGCTCCGCCTCTGCCACGTGAGTCCCTCAACCTAGGTTTTCGACTGAGGACGAGGGTACGGCACAGCCTCTGGGGATCAGCCCCTGCGTTCCTGCTTCTGCTTGCACTCGACGCACAGCGTGGCCCGGGGGAACGCCTGCATCCTGGCCTTGCCGATCGCCTTGCCGCAGCTCTCGCAGAGGCCGTACGTCCCGGTGTCGAGCCGCTGCAGCGCACGCTCGGTCTGCTCCAGCATTTCGCGGCCGTTGGCCGCGAGCGCCATCTCGTGCTCGCGCGTGATGTTCTTGGCGCCGGTGTCGGCCTCGTCGTCCCCGGCGCCGTCGCCGGAGTCCCGCATCAGCCCGGCGAGGGCCGCCTCCGAAGAGGTGATCTCCGCGTTCAGCCGGGCCGCCTCACCCTCGAGCCCGGCCCGCGCCTCGTCGACCTCCTCCTGGGTCCACGGGTCCTCACCGGGCCGTACCGCCAGCTCACCCGGCGGCGTCGTGGCCGCCGTACGGGTCGTGGGCACCGCCACCGCGCTCCCGCCTGCGCCTGATGCCCTACCCGCGGTCTTCTTCGCTGCCACCGTCCTGGCTCCCGTCTGCTCGGCGGCCTCGGCCGCCCCCTCGGCCGCGGGCGCGGCCTGCTTCGCGGCGACCGCCTTGTCGACGGCCTCCTTGGTGACCGGCCCGGGCGCCACATCGGCGTCCGCGCCGGCCCTTTTCGCGGCCCTGGGGGCCGCATCGCTCTGCTTCTTGGTCTTCGCCGTGGTCTTCGTCGCCGTGCCGCTCTTCTTGGCCGCCGCCTTCTTGGTGCTCGTGCTCTTCTTGGTGGCCGAGGTTTCCCTGGCCGCCGCCTTCTTTGCCGCCGTCTTCCTGGCCGTGGTCTTCGTGGGCGTCGTCCTCTCGGCCGTGCTCTCCTCTGTCGCCGCGCTCACGGCCGAGGCCCTCTTCGCCGGAGCCTTCTTCGCCGACGACTCCTTCGCCGGCGTCATCCTGGCCGCGCCCGTGCCTCCTGCCGTCTTCTTCGCGGCCTTCCGGGGCCGGGTCGCCCTCTCCTCGGGCGTCCCGGATTCCGCCCCCGCGGCGGCGGAACGCGCTGACGCCGTCTTGTCGGCGGTCTTCTTCGCCACCATGGCCGCGGCCCCTTCACATTTTGTGATCTTGCTCGCGAATCGTGCTGGGACGATAAATCGACACCAGCCCCGCGGCAACGGGGCACGCCGCCGGTTCAGCCCGTCCCGGGCCGCGAGAGGTCAAGCCTGCATCCGTTGTGCCCAGCTCCCCGCCGGGTAATCCGCCCGGCGCGACGTGCCATGCCCTGTGACGGGCCTCGTGGCCATTCGGGTCAACCGCGCCGCCGCGGAAAAGAGGTCGGCCGGTCCCCGTAGGGGCCCGTACACTGGGCGCAGCGAAAGGCGTGGATGGGGACGAGTACCGTCGTACGCAGCCATGAGCGACCCGGGGACGGTGAGAGCCCGGGGGCCAGCGCGGCGTGAAGCATCACCCCGGAGCCGCCGGAAGAAAGCCGTGGGGCACCTCCCGCGGCTGGTAGAACCGGCTTCGCGACCCCAATGAGGGGGCGGTGCCCTGTGCGCCGCCAAGGAGGGTGGTACCGCGGGAGCCGGCCGCACAGCATCGGCGCTCTCGTCCCTCCGACGGAAGAGAAGCTGTCCGCCGGAGGAGTTCGTACATGACACCCCCCCAGTACCGTCAGGTGCCGGCCCAGGTCGATCTGCCCGCGCTCGAGCACGCCGTGCTCGACTTCTGGCGCGAGAGCAAGATCTTCGCCAAGACCCTCGAGCAGTCGGAGGGCCGCCCCGAGTGGGTGTTCTACGAGGGCCCGCCCACGGCGAACGGCATGCCCGGCGCCCACCACATCGAGGCCCGCGTCTTCAAGGACGTCTTCCCCCGCTTCCGCACCATGCGCGGCTACCACGTGGGCCGCAAGGCCGGCTGGGACTGCCACGGTCTGCCGGTCGAGCTGGCCGTCGAGAAGGAGCTGGGCTTCGCCGGCAAGAAGGACATCGAGGCGTACGGCATCGCCGAGTTCAACGCCAAGTGCCGTGAGTCGGTGACCCGGCACACGGACGCGTTCGCCGAGCTGACGACCCGCATGGGCTACTGGGTCGACCTCGACGACGCGTACCGCACCATGGACCCGGACTACGTCCAGTCGGTGTGGTGGTCGCTGAAGGAGATCTTCAACAAGGGCCTGCTGGTCCAGGACCACCGCGTCGCCCCCTGGTGCCCGCGCTGCGGCACCGGGCTGTCCGACCACGAGCTGGCGCAGGGCTACGAGACGGTCGTCGACCCCTCCGTCTTCGTGCGCTTCCCGCTGACCTCCGGCCCCCTCGCGGGTGAGGCGGCGCTGCTGGTGTGGACGACGACGCCGTGGACGCTGGTGTCCAACACGGCGGTCGCCGCGCACCCCGACGTCACGTACGTGGTGGCGACGGACGGCGAGGAGAAGCTGGTCGTCGCCGAGCCGCTGCTGGAGAAGGCGCTCGGCGAGGGCTGGGAGGCCACCGGCACGACGTTCACGGGCGCGGAGATGGAGCGCTGGGCCTATCAGCGTCCCTTCGAGCTCGTTGAGTTCCCGAGCGTCAGCGAGGGAACCAATGAGAACAGTCCGGCCGAGGCGCACTACGTCGTCAACGCCGACTACGTCACGACCGAGGACGGTACGGGTCTGGTCCACCAGTCCCCCGCCTTCGGTGAGGACGACCTCAAGGTCTGCCGCGCCTACGGTCTGCCGGTCGTGAACCCGGTCCGCCCGGACGGCACCTTCGAGGAGGACCTGCCGCTGGTCGGCGGCGTCTTCTTCAAGAAGGCCGACGAGGCGCTCACGGCGGACCTCCAGACGCGCGGTCTGCTCTTCAAGCACATCCCGTACGAGCACAGCTACCCGCACTGCTGGCGCTGCCACACGGCGCTGCTCTACTACGCGCAGCCGTCGTGGTACATCCGCACCACCGCCGTCAAGGACCGGCTGCTCGCGGAGAACGAGGCGACCAACTGGTTCCCGGACTCGGTGAAGCAGGGCCGGTTCGGCGACTGGCTGAACAACAACATCGACTGGGCGCTGTCCCGCAACCGCTACTGGGGCACGCCGCTGCCGATCTGGCGCTGCGAGGACGACCACCTCACCTGTGTCGGCTCGCTCGCCGAGCTGTCGGAGCTGACGGGCGCCGACCAGTCGGGCCTGGACCCGCACCGCCCGTTCATCGACGAGGTCACCTTCGGCTGCCCGCAGGAGGGCTGCGGGCACACCGCGGCACGCGTGCCGGAGGTCATCGACGCCTGGTACGACTCGGGTTCGATGCCGTTCGCGCAGTGGGGCTACCCGTACAAGAACAAGGAGATCTTCGAGAAGCGCTACCCGGCGCAGTTCATCTCGGAGGCGATCGACCAGACCCGCGGCTGGTTCTACACGCTGATGGCCGTCGGCACGCTGGTGTTCGACAAGTCGTCGTACGAGAACGTGGTCTGCCTCGGCCACATCCTCGCCGAGGACGGCCGCAAGATGTCCAAGCACCTGGGCAACATCCTGCAGCCGATCCCGCTCATGGACCAGCACGGCGCGGACGCGGTCCGCTGGTTCATGGCGGCCGGCGGGTCGCCGTGGGCGGCGCGGCGCGTGGGCCACGGCACGATCCAGGAGGTCGTGCGCAAGACCCTCCTCACGTACTGGAACACGGTGGCCTTCCAGGCCCTGTACGCCCGCACCTCCGGCTGGTCCCCCTCCGCGGCGGACCCGGCCCCGTCGGAGCGCACGGTCCTGGACCGCTGGCTGCTGTCCGAGCTGCACGCACTGGTCGACCAGGTCACGCAGGCCATGGAGGCGTACGACACCCAGCGCGCCGGCAAGCTGCTCTCCGCGTTCGTCGACGACCTGTCGAACTGGTACGTGCGGCGCTCGCGCCGCCGGTTCTGGCAGGGCGACGCGGCGGCGCTGCGTACGCTGCACGACGTGGTGGAGACGGTCACGCGGCTGATGGCGCCGATGACGCCGTTCATCACCGAGCGGGTCTGGCAGGACCTGGTCGTGTCGGTGGCGCCGGACGCGCCGGAGTCGGTGCACCTGGCCGCGTGGCCGGAGCCCGACCTCGACGCCGTCGACCCGGTCCTCTCCTCCCAGATGGCGCTGGTGCGGCGGCTGGTCGAGCTGGGCCGTGCGACGCGTGCCGAGTCCGGCGTGAAGACCCGGCAGCCGCTGTCGCGGGCGCTGGTGGCGGCGACCGGCTTCCCCGCCCTCTCGGAGGAGCTGCGGGCGCAGATCACGGAGGAGCTGAACGTCTCCTCGCTGGCGTCCCTGTCGGACGTCGGCGGCTCCCTGGTGGACACCACGGCCAAGGCCAACTTCCGGGCGCTCGGCAAGCGGTTCGGCAAGGGCGTCCAGGACGTGGCCAAGGCGGTCGCCGCCGCGGACGCCGCGGCACTGTCCCTGGCCCTGCGCTCCGGCGAGGCGTCGGTGGAGGTCAACGGCGAGACGGTGACGCTCTCCCCGGAGGAGGTCATCATCACGGAGACCCCGCGGGAGGGCTGGTCCGTCGCCTCCGACTCGGGCGCGACGGTCGCCCTCGACCTGGAGATCACGCCCGAACTGCGGCGGGCGGGCCTGGCACGTGACGCGATCCGCCTCATCCAGGAGGCTCGCAAGAACAGCGGCCTGGACGTCGCGGACCGCATCGCCCTGCGCTGGTCCTCCGAGGACCCCGAGGTCACCTCGGCGCTCTCGGACCACGCGTCGCTGATCGCGGACGAGGTGCTGTCGACGGACTTCTCGGGCGGGGACGCGGACGCGTCTTACGGTGCCCCGTTCACGGACGAGGGGCTGTCGCTGACGTTCCGCCTGCGCAAGGCGTAACACGCGGGAAGCGTCCCCCGGGCCCGGCCAACCCCTTGGCCGGGCCCGGCGGCGTTCCGGGGGCCGCTGCGCGGGGCTCGTCCCCTACCTGCCCATTCCCGAACCGGGGCAAGCCCCGGACCCCGTACCGCGCTCCGCGCGGTGGCCTCAAACTCCCCCTACGGCCTGGCGGCCGTGGGTGGGGACACCTCCCACGCCGCCAGGCGTAGGGGGAGTACCCCCAGGCCGGGCTGACTCTGTCAGCCCCGCCGGCGATTGAGGCGCGGGCCCGGGCAGAGCCCGGTTACGGGAAGGTGGGGGTCCCCCCGCGGCCGCCAGGCCGCAGGGGGAGGGTAGGGGAACACGCCCGCCGCAGGCGCCACCGCACCCGCACACGCAAAAGGCCGGGCCCGGGACGTGTGAACACGTCCCGGGCCCGGCCCCGCTGTCTGCCGACGGCTAGGCGCGCTGTGCGCGCAGCGCGGTCAGTTGTCGTCCTCGTCGATCAGGAAGCCGCGCATCGGCGACGGCGCCTGCTGCATCGGCTGCGGCGCCTGCGGCCGCACCGGTGCCATCGGCTGGGTCATCGCCGGGGACATCTGCTGCTGGCCGCCGTAGGACGGGCCGCCCTGCGACGGGCCGCCGTGGCCGCCCATCGTCTGACCGCCGCCGTAGGACGGGGCGCTCGCGCCGGCCGGAGCCATGGAGGGCGCCGGGGACGGCGGCAGCGACGCGGCCGCCGGGGAGCGCGGCGGGGCCAGGGAGTCGTCCGCCTGGGTCTCCAGCTGACGCAGCTGGCTCTCCAGGTAGGACTTCAGCCGGGTCCGGTACTCGCGCTCGAAGCCCCGCAGGTCCTCGACCTTGCGCTCCAGCGTGGCGCGCGCGGACTCGAGGGAGCCCATCGCGACGCGGTGCTTCTCCTGGGCGTCCCGCTCGAGGGCGTCGGCCTTGGCGCGGGCGTCCCGCTCCAGGCCCTCGGCGCGCGAACGCGCCTCGCCGACGATCTTGTTGGCCTCGGAACGGGCCTCCGCGATCGCCTGGTCCGCGGTCTGCTGGGCAAGCGACAGGACGCGCGCGGCGCTGTCACCGCCGGGACCCTGACCCATCGGGCCGGGACCCTGCGGGCCGCCGTGACCGCCCATGGGGCCGCCCATCGGGCCACCCATGGGTCCGCCCTGCATCTGACCGCCGGGGCCCATCTGGCCGTGGCCCTGCTGGCCTTGGTGGCTGGGACCGGCCGGCAGCTGGGGAGCACCACCGGGCAGCTGGGGGGGACCCATCTGCGGGGGCTGCTGCTGGACCGGCGGGCCCGATATGGCGGCGGGCACCGGGGCGCCGGGTCCGCCCGGACCACGGCCGTCCTGGGGCTCCGGAGGTTTACGCATTCCCTGCTGTTGCTGCTGCTGTTGCTGATTCTGTGCGGCCGCACGGGTCGCCGCGGCCAGCTTCGCGCGCAGGTCCTCGTTCTCACGGAGCAGACGGGTCAGCTCGGACTCGACCTCGTCGAGGAAGGCATCGACCTCGTCCTCGTCATAGCCTTCTCGGAGGCGGACGGTCGTGAACTGCTTGTTCCGCACGTCCTCGGGAGTCAGCGGCATCTCTTCTTCACCTCTACGTAGTCGTCGGCAGTCGGCAGGACCGTATCGCTCACATCGAGTTCCCCACTCCACGAACGATGGAGATCAGGATGTAGACGATGATCATCAGAACGAAGAAGGACAGGTCGAGTGCCACGCCCCCGAGACGCAACGGCGGGATGAACCGCCGCAGAAGCTTGAGCGGTGGATCGGTGACAGTGTAGGTGGCCTCCAGAACGACCACCATCGCCTTGCCGGGTTGCCATGAACGCGCGAACTGAAAGACGTAGTCCATGACGAGCCGGAAGATCAGGACGACAAGGAAGCACATCAGAGCGATGTAGACCACCTGTAGTGCGACGCTCATCCCGCGCTTCCCTCTCCCCTGGATCCCATCTCAGCCGGCCCTTCGGCCGGGTCGTTCCCCGGTGTCTTTCTCAGCTCTGGTTGAAGAACCCGCCCTCTGCGATGCGGGCCTTGTCTTCCGCCGTGACATCGACGTTAGCAGGCGACAACAGGAACACCTTCTGCGTCACGCGCTCAATGCTGCCATGCAGACCGAAGACGAGTCCCGCGGCAAAGTCGACAAGTCGCTTCGCGTCCGTGTCGTCCATCTCCGTGAGATTCATGATCACGGGGGTGCCTTCGCGGAAGTGTTCCCCGATGGTACGGGCCTCGTTGTAGGTCCTCGGATGCAGCGTGGTGATGCGGTAGGGCTCCCGCTCGGACACGACCTTGGGCATGATCACGGGTGCGTTCTTCTCCATGCTCGGGCGTTCAGGTGTGATGGATGCCACGGGGGCGATTCGCGCCGGACGGCCACTGTCGACCGGGAGGGCGACGGGCTCGCGCTGCGCGGGCGGCGCCGCCACCCGCACCGGCTCCTCTCGCTCCACCTGACGGGGGGGCTGGTGCCGCCGGCGCTCTCGCTCGGGCTCCGGCTCGGGTTCGAAGTCGTCATCGGGGTCGAAGCCCCGGCCGTCGTACCCATCGTCCTCCACGAGGCCGAGGTAGACCGCCATCTTGCGCATCGCGCCGGCCATTCTCTGAGTCCTCCGCTCTGTGGTGGATCGGCATTCGTCACCAAGTGCCCGCGATCCACTCGGTCTGCCCGCTATGGGCGGGAATGACCATATTTTCTACTGTGGTCCGACTTGCTTCGCGACGTTACCCGAGCCGGGGTCGGACTCCGAGTACCGCCGTACCGACGCGCACATGTGTCGCTCCCGCCGCCACGGCCTCCTCGAGGTCCGCACTCATCCCTGCTGACACCATGTTCGCAGCCGGATGGGCCGCGCGCAGGCCGGATGACAATTCCATCAGCCGCTCGAACGCCGCCTGTTGCCGTCCCGCGTACGGTCCGGCGAGCGGAGCGACGGTCATCAGCCCGTCGAGCCGCAGTCCCGGTGCGCCCGCCACGGCCGCGGCCAACTCCTCGATCCTGTCCGGCGCCACGCCGCCCCGGTCCCCCTGCTGCCCCGACTCGGCGTCGAGCGCGACCTGGATCAGACAGCCGAGCTCCCGCTCCGCGCGTACCGCGGCGGCGGACAGGGCGGAAACGAGCTTCAACCGGTCGACGGACTGCACCACATCGGCATAACTCACGACAGAACGAACTTTATTGGTCTGCAACTGGCCGACGAAATGCCAGTGAATTTTCAGATCCGCGCACGCGGCGGCCTTGGGCGCCGCGTCCTGATCACGGTTCTCCGCCACATGACGTACACCGAGTTCATGGAGAATCCGCACATCGCTCGCCGGGTAGGTCTTGGTGACCACGATGAGGGTCACCTCCCCCCGCCCGCGGCCCGCTGCCGCGCAGGCCGAGGCGATACGTTCCTCCACCGCCGCCAGATTTCCGGCGAGTTCGGTTCTGCGGTCGGTCATGGGGTTTCCCGGTCCTCCAGCCAGACGTATCCGGCGAGCCGCCCCGTCGTGCGGTCACGGCGGTACGAGTAGTGGTCACGCGATTCGAGGGTGCAGACCGCCGACTTGCGCCGGTCGCGCACCCCGAGCGCCTCGAGCTGGGCGTGCACCCCGGCCGTGACGTCGACGGCCGGAGTCCCCCAGCTCGTCTCCGACCAGGCGGCGGGCTCCACGGCGGCCACTTCGGACCGCATCCGCTCGGGGACTTCGTAGCAACGACCGCAAACGGCCGGTCCCGTACGGGCGATGATGCGTTCCGGCGCCGCGCCCAGCTCCCGCATCGCCTCGACGACGGCAGGCACCACGCCCGCGACCATTCCGGGGCGGCCCGCGTGCGCCGCGCCCACCACCGAGGCGACGGGGTCGGCGAGCAGGACCGGGGTGCAGTCGGCGGTCAGCACGGCCAGGGCGAGGCCGCGCCGCGTGGTGACCAGGGCGTCGACCCGGGGCACCGCGCCGTCCCCCCACGGTCCGTCGACCCGGGCGACGTCCTTGCCGTGGACCTGGTTCATCCAGACGACCCGGTCCGGGGCGAGGCCGAGCGACTTGGCGGCGAGCGCCCGGTTGGCGAGCACCGCTTCCGGGTCGTCGCCGACGGCGCCGCCGAGGTTGAGCTCCTCGTACGGAACGGCGCTCACCCCGCCCCACCTGTCGGTGAAGGCGAAGTGCGCGCCGCTCTCGTCTATCGCGTCGGGCTGCACTGTCACTTCAGGAAGTCCGGGACATCCAGCTCTTCGGCCTGGCTGTCCGGGTACGGACGGGCCGGCGGGACCTGGGCCGGGCCGGAGGACGAGCCGAGGTCGCTCGCGACCGGGGCCGGCTCGGCGGGAGCGGCGGGCTCCTCGCGTACGGGTACGGTGCCGAGGCCGCCGGTGGGGCGCGGGCCGTCGGCGGGACGGGACGGGCCGGAGGGCTGCTCCTCGCGCTTGGCCGACGTGGAGCCGATCACGTTCTCCCGGCGGGCCGGCGGCTGGCCGCCGTCGAAGCCGGCCGCGATGACGGTGACCCGGACCTCGTCGCCGAGCGCGTCGTCGATGACGGCGCCGAAGATGATGTTCGCCTCGGGGTGGGCGGCCTCGCTGACGAGCTGAGCGGCTTCGTTGATCTCGAACAGGCCGAGGTCGCTGCCGCCGGAGATGGAGAGCAGCACACCGCGGGCGCCGTCGATGGACGCCTCGAGCAGCGGCGAGGAGATCGCCATCTCCGCCGCGGCCACCGCGCGGTCGTCGCCGCGGGCCGAGCCGATGCCCATGAGGGCGGAGCCGGCCTCGGACATCACCGACTTGACGTCGGCGAAGTCGAGGTTGATCAGACCGGGGGTGGTGATGAGGTCGGTGATGCCCTGGACGCCCGACAGCAGGACCTGGTCCGCGGACTTGAACGCGTCAAGAACGCTGACCTGGCGGTCCGAGATGGACAGCAGCCGGTCGTTGGGGATGACGATGAGGGTGTCGACCTCTTCGCGGAGCTCGGCGATGCCGTCCTCCGCCTGGTTGGCGCGCCGGCGGCCCTCGAAGGTGAACGGGCGGGTGACCACACCGATCGTCAGGGCGCCCAGCGAGCGGGCGATGTTGGCGACGACGGGTGCGCCGCCGGTGCCGGTGCCGCCGCCTTCACCGGCGGTGACGAAGACCATGTCGGCCCCCTTGAGGACCTCCTCGATCTCCTCGCGGTGGTCCTCTGCCGCCTTGCGACCGACTGCCGGATTGGCTCCGGCTCCGAGGCCTCGGGTGAGTTCGCGGCCGACGTCGAGTTTGACGTCGGCGTCGCTCATCAACAGCGCCTGGGCGTCCGTGTTGATAGCGATGAACTCGACGCCCTTGAGACCGACCTCGATCATTCGGTTGATGGCATTGACACCACCGCCGCCGACACCGATGACCTTGATGACTGCGAGGTAGTTCTGCGGTGCTGCCACGTCGAAGGCCTCTCGCCTCGAGTTACGTGTCGCCGCTTCGCGGGGCCGCGGTGCGACGACTGATGTCGAATGGGGACGGCCCGACAAGCCGGCTGCCGACCCGAACCCTAACGCTGAAGTTTAGGGTTACCAGTATGTCTGTTCCCTGGACTCTTCCGAACAGGACACTAAGTCGACAAGTGGCGCACGTTCAACGAACACGCCGAACCTCCCGTTTTTCTTTTCACCCTATGTGATCACGCACAGCCATGACCAACCAGGGTGCTGGCCAGCGCAGATGCGCGTCAACTCCCTGACGCGGCAGGGGCGCTGGGTGCGCTGACATCGAAGTACTCGGCTTTCGGAGCTGCTTTCATGAGCGCTTCGAGCGCGCGGGCCTTCGCTTCGCCCCCCTCCGAGCTGCCCCACACCACGGTGCGATTGCCGCTCAACTCCAGGGAGATGTAGTCGTACGAGACTACTTTCACACTCTTCAGATCGGCGGCGGCTTTCGCGGGAAGTCCACGCCTGACCCGGACCGCCTCCGCGACCAGTCGGTCCGCGCCGAATCTCTTCAGACTCGGCGAACCGTCAACTTCCAGGCGTAGCAGAGGAACACCTTTCGGCGCTTCGGCGACAGTCGCGAATCGGACACCGTCCGCGTCCACTTCGACAAACTTTGCGCCCTTTTCGAGCAACAGGACCGGCTTTCGTTCGGTCACGACCAGTTCGATCCCGTGCGGCCACGAACGCTCGGCCTCCACGGAGTCGATACGGGGCAGTGCCCGCCGCAGCCTGGCCTCGACGGCGTCCGTGTCGACCGAGACGAGGGGTGCGCCGATCGGCACCCGCGCCGCGGCCTCCACCTGGGCGGGGGTGAGCACTTCGGTGCCGGTGGTCTCCACGTGTTCGGTGCGCAGCCACGAGGAGCCGTAGAGCAGCCAGAGGACACCGGTCACGAGGAGGAGCGCGCCGGCGGCGATCAGCAGGAAGCGGGGGCCGGGCCGGCGGAAGCGGCCGGAAGGCGTGCCCTCGCGGGACGGACGGCCCCTGCCGCCCGCCCGGTTCGAGCCGTTCGGCCCGTCCGGTCCGTCGGAGGGGCCCCGCTCGCTGCGTTTCGCGGTGGTCGGTCCGGCCACGCTCCCTGCCTTCTCACGCCTTGCGGCGTGCAGCAATCGCCTCGTACACCATGCCGACGAGCAGGTCGTCGGCGTCCCTGCGGCCGAACTCGGCGGCCGCGCGCGACATCTCGTACAGCCGGTGCGGATCGGCGAGCACCGGAAGGACGTTGCCCTGGACCCACTCGGGAGTCAGTTCGGCGTCGTCGACCAGCAGTCCGCCGCCGGCCTTCACCACCGGCTGGGCGTTGAGCCGCTGTTCGCCGTTGCCGATCGGCAGCGGGACGTAGGCGGCGGGGAGGCCCACGGCGGAGAGTTCGGCGACGGTCATCGCGCCCGCGCGGCAGAGCATCATGTCGGCCGCGGCGTACGCGAGATCCATCCGGTCCACGTACGGTACCGGCACATAGGGCGGCATCCCGGGCATGTTGTCCACGCGCGGCATTTCATTCTTCGGTCCGACCGCGTGCAGGATCTGGATGCCGGAACGCTGGAGCACCGGGGCGATCTGCTGGATCACCTCGTTGAGCCGGCGGGCACCCTGCGAACCGCCGGAGACCAGCAGGGTCGGCAGATTCGGGTCGAGGCCGAAGGCCGCGCGCGCCTCGGGACGGACCCTGGCGCGGTCGAGCGTCGCGATGGTGTGGCGCAGCGGGATGCCGATGTAGCGCGCACCGCGCAGCTTGCTGTCGGGCGTGGCGACGGCCACGCCGGCGGCGTAGCGGGAGCCGATCTTGTTGGCGAGGCCGGGGCGGGCGTTGGCCTCGTGGATGACGATCGGCACGCCGAGGCGCTTGGCGGCGAGGTAGCCGGGCAGCGCGACGTAACCGCCGAAACCGACGACGCAGTCCGCCTTCGTGCGCTCGATGATCTGCTCGGCGGCCTTGATGGTGCCGCGCAGCCGCCCGGGGACGGTGATCAGCTCCGGGGTGGGCTTGCGTGGCAGCGGAACGGCGGGGATGAGCGCCAGCTCGTAGCCGCGCTCCGGCACGAGCCTGGTCTCGAGTCCGCGTTCCGTGCCGAGGGCTGTGATGCCCACGGCCGGGTCCTGCCTCCGCAGGGCGTCCGCGAGGGCGAGCGCGGGCTCGATGTGGCCGGCGGTCCCCCCGCCGGCGAGTACGACATGCACCGAAATTCACCGCTCTCCGGACGGACGCTTCTTGACGCGCCGTCTCATCGTCTTCCATCTCACCCCGGGCCTCCGCACGGCCAGGGCCGCCTTCGCCGCGGGTTCCTCTCGCGCGAAGGCGATCAGCAGTCCGACGGCGAACATCGTCGGCAGCAGGGCGGACCCTCCGTAGGAGAACAGCGGCAGCGGGACGCCGGCGATCGGCAGCAGGCCGAGCACCGCACCGATGTTGACCACGGCCTGCGCCGTGATCCACGTGGTGACGCCTCCCGCCGCATACCTCACGAAGGGGTCCTCCGTGCGTCCGGCGACGCGGATACCCGCATAGCCTAGAGCCGCGAACAGAGCGAGCACCGACAGCGTCCCCGCCAGGCCCAGTTCCTCCCCGGCGATGGCGAAGATGAAGTCGGTGTGCGGTTCGGGTAGTTGGCCCCATTTTTCCACACTTGCGCCGAGGCCGGAACCGAACCATCCGCCAGAGGCAAGAGCATAGATGCCGTGCACGGCCTGCCAGCACTCGCCTTCCGGACCGAGGTCGATCGCACCGATGCACTCGAGCCGGGACATCCGGTTCTCGTTGGTCCTGATCAGCATCAGCCCGACGAAACCGGCGATGCAGAGCACCCCGACGAAGAGCCGGGTGGGCGCGCCCGCGAGCCACAGCAGACCGAACAGGATCGCGGTCAGGATGATCGCGGTGCCCATGTCGCCGCCGAGCATGATCAGGCCGAGGAGGAGGAAGGCGACGGGCACGAGCGGGACCAGCAGATGCTTCCACTGGGTCAGCAGCCGCCGGTCCTGCTTGCGGGCCAGCAGGTCGGCGCCCCAAAGGATCAGGGCGAGCTTGCCGAACTCGCTGGGCTGGAGCTGGAAGGGGCCGCCGAGATAGATCCAGTTCTGATTGCCGTTGACCGCGTGCCCTATCCCGGGGACCTGGACCAGCACCATCAGGAAGACGGTGATCATCAGCAGCGGATACGACAGGGCCCGGTGCAGCTTGGCGGGCATACGGGAGGCGAGCAGCAGGAGTACGGTGCCGATGACGGCGGCGACGAACTGCTTCTGGAAGAAGTAGGAAGCGGGGAGCGAGTACTCCAGCGCCTGGATCATCGACGCGGAGTAGACCATGACGAGGCCGAGGACCGTGATGAGCAGGCTGCTGCCGAGGATCAGGTAGTAGGCGGTCAGCGGCCGGTCCCAGGCCCTGCGCGCCTGCTCGTACAGCCGCCGCGGCCCCCTCGGACCGGCGGCCCCGGCCGTCCGCGACCCGCTGCCGCCCCGCACTCCGGGCGCTCGCCGCGTCTCGCCGCCGACGCGGCTGCGCAGCGCGAGGCCGACGGGTCCGGCTGCGCCGGCGAGTGCGGGTACCGGCCCCGCGGGCACCAGCCCGCCGACCGCCACCTGCACGGCGCGCACCACACGAGCGACGCCCTGGTCCACCCGGCCCCACGCACCGCGCTCCCGGGGGACGCCGGCGCGGAGCGCCGTGTCGTCCGCCGGACGCTGCCCGGCGGCGAGCGGTGGCGACGGCGGAGAGGCCGACTCCTGCGAGCCTGCGGGCGCCGGCGCCGAACGCGGCGAAGAAACCCCCCGGGCGGCGCCACCGGCGGGTGGCATGACGGAGTCGGCGGGCGTCGGCGCCGAGCGCGGGGAAGCTCCCCGGGCAGCGCCGCCGACTGGCGAGGGCGGATCGGCCGGGAGGGCGGGTTCCGGGGGTGGGGGGGCTTCGGTGGGCGGCATGGTGGCTGTCCCCTCCAGTCGTGCCCGGCGCCGGCCGGACCTCGCGGCTGTCAGGCGTGCTTGTCGGCGAGCGCCCGGACCGCTTCCGCGAAGGCCTCGCCCCGCTCGTTGTAATTGGTGAACATGTCCATCGAGGCGCAGGCCGGCGCCAGCAGGACCGTGTCTCCGGGCCGGGCGAGCGAGGCCGCCTCCCGTACCGCCTCGGACATCGCCCCAGTGTCGGTCCGCTCGAGGTCGACGACCGGGACCTCGGGCGCGTGTCGCACGAGGGCTTCCCGGATCAGGGCGCGGTCGGCCCCGATGAGGACGACGCCCCGCAGGCGCTTCGCCGAGGCCGTGACCAGCTCGTCGAAGGTGGCGCCCTTGGCCAATCCCCCGGCGATCCACACGATCGGCTCGTACGCGGCCAGAGAGGCCTCCGCCGCATGGGTGTTGGTGGCCTTGGAGTCGTCGATGTAGGCGACGCCCGCGACGTCCGCGATGTGCTGGATGCGGTGTGCGTCGGGCCGGAAGGCGCGCAGTCCGTCCCGTACCGCGGCCGGTTCGACGCCGAAGGCGCGGGCCAGCGCGGCGGCCGCGAGGGCGTTGGCGATGTTGTGGGGCGCCGGCGGGTCGACGTCGGCGACCTCCGCGAGCTCCTGGGCCTGCTTCTGCCGGTCGGCGACGAACGCCCGGTCGACCAGGAGCCCTTCGACCACGCCGAGTTGGGACGGTCCCGGGGTGCCCAGGGTGAAGCCGATGGCCCGGCAGCCCTCCTCGACGTCCGCCGCGCGGACCAGTTCCTCGGTGGCCGGGTCGGCGGCGTTGTAGACGCAGGCGACCGTATTGCCCTCGTAGATACGGCCCTTGTCGGCGGCGTACGCCTCCATGGAGCCGTGCCAGTCGAGATGGTCGGGCGCGAGGTTGAGCACGGCCGCGGAGTGGGCGCGCAGCGAGGGCGCCCAGTGCAGCTGGTAGCTGGAGAGTTCCACGGCGAGCACGTCGTACGGCTCGTCGCCGAGGACGACGTCGACGATCGGCGTGCCGATGTTGCCGATCGCGGCCGTCCGCAGGCCCGCCGCCGTCAGGATCGAGGCGAGCATCCGGGTCGTCGTCGTCTTGCCGTTGGTGCCGGTGATCGCCAGCCACGGCGCGGCGCCGGGGCCGCGCAGCCGCCAGGCGATCTCGACGTCGCCGACGACGTCGACACCGGCGGCCGCCGCGGCGGCGAACAGCGGGCTGGACGGCTTCCAGCCGGGCGAGGTGACGACCAGGTCGGTGCCGGCGGGCAGGGTCTCGGCGTCACCGAGGCGCACGGCGATGCCGAGCGCGGCCATCTCGGCCGCGCGCGCCTCGTGCGCGTCGCCCGATCCGCCGTCCACGACGGTGACGTTCGCGCCGAGGCCGGCCAGGGCGCGCGCGGCGCTGATGCCGCTCACGCCGAGGCCGGCGACGGTGATGTTCCTGCCCTGCCAGTCGCTCACTTGTCGGCTGCCCATCCCGCGTAGAAGAGACCGAGGCCCACGATCACGCACATGCCCTGGATGATCCAGAACCGGACCACCACAAGGACTTCGGACCACCCCTTGAGTTCGAAGTGGTGCTGGAGCGGCGCCATCCGGAAGACCCGCTTGCCGGTCATCTTGAACGAACCGACCTGGATCACCACGGACATGGTGATGAGGACGAACAGTCCGCCGAGGAGCGCGAGCAGGAACTCCGTACGGGAGCAGATCGCGAGGCCCGCGAGCGCGCCGCCGAGCGCGAGGGAGCCGGTGTCGCCCATGAAGATCTTGGCGGGTGAGGTGTTCCACCACAGGAAGCCGAAGCAGGAGCCCATCAGCGCGGAGGCGACGACCGCGAGGTCGAGCGGATCTCGTACCTCGAAGCAGGCGTTGGGGTTGGTCAGGGTCACCGCGTTTGCGCAGGACTCCTGGAACTGCCACAGCCCGATGAAGGTGTACGCGCCGAAGACCATCACCGACGCGCCGGTGGCGAGGCCGTCCAGACCGTCCGTCAGGTTCACGCCGTTCGACATGGCGAGGATCATGAACAGCGCCCAGACGACGAACAGCACCGGGCCGATGGACCAGCCGAAGTCGGTGATGAACGACAGCTTGGTGGAGGCCGGGGTGTTGCCGCGCTGGTCGGCGAACTGCAGTGACAGCACGGCGAAGGCGATGCCGACGATCAGCTGCCCGGCCATCTTCGCCTTGGCGCGCAGACCGAGCGAGCGCTGCTTGACGATCTTGATGTAGTCGTCGAGGAAGCCGACCAGGCCCATGCCGGCCATGAGGAAGAGCACCAGCACACCCGAGAAGGTCGGGTCCTCACCCGTGATCACCTTGGCGAGCGCGTAGGCGATGAGCGTGGCCAGGATGAAGGAGATGCCGCCCATGGTGGGCGTGCCCTTCTTGCTTCCGTGGGTGCGCGGGCCGTCGTCGCGGATGAACTGCCCGTATCCCTTGCGGGCCAGCAGCTTGATCAGCAGCGGGGTCCCGACCAGGGTCAGGAAGAGACCGATGGCTCCCGCGAAGAGGATCTGCCTCATCGGACGGCACCCTCACCCTCGAGACCCTCGAGCAGCTCCTGTGCGATCCGCTCCAGACCGACCGACCTGGAAGCCTTCACCAGCACGACGTCTCCCGGGCGCAACTCTTTGCGCAACAGGTCGACCGCCGCCTGCGCGTCGGACACGTGCACCGACTCCTCACCCCACGAACCCTCGTTGTATGCGCCCAGTTGCATCCAGGACGCCTCCCTGCCCCCGACCGCGACGAGCTTGCCGACGTTGAGCCGGACGGCGAGCCGCCCGACCGCGTCGTGCTCGACGAGTGCCTCGTCACCGAGCTCGGCCATCTGCCCGAGCACCGCCCACGTGCGCCCCCCTTTCGCCCGTGCGGCTTCGCCCATGGCGGCCAGCGCACGCAGCGCGGCACGCATGGACTCGGGGTTCGCGTTGTAGGCGTCGTTGACGACCGTCACGCCGTCCGGACGCTCGGTGACCTCCATGCGCCAGCGGGAGAGGGTGCCGGCTTCGGAGAGCGCCAGGGCGATCTCGTCGGCGGGCATGTCCAGCTCATGGGCGACGGCGGCCGCGGCGAGCGCGTTCGACACGTGGTGCTCACCGTACAGCCGCATGGTCACGTCACTGCACCCGGTGGGTGTGTGGAGCGTGAAGGTGGGTTGCCCGAGCTCCGTGAGCCGGACATTCTCGGCACGTACGGCGGCCTCGCCGGACTCTCCGAACAGAAGTACCCGGGCCGCGGTGCGCGTTGCCATGGCGCGGACCAGGGGGTCGTCGGCGTTGAGCACGGCGACGCCGCCCTCTTCCGCCGGGGGCAGCGACTCGACCAGCTCGCCCTTGGCCTGCGCGATCTGCTCGCGGCCGCCGAACTCGCCGATGTGGGCGCTGCCGACGTTCAGCACGAGGCCGATCCTGGGCGGGGTCAGTTCGGTGAGGTAGCGGATATGGCCGATTCCGCGCGCACCCATCTCCAGCACCAGGTGCTCGGTCTCCTCGGTGGCGCGCAGTGCGGTGAGGGGCAGGCCGATCTCGTTGTTGAGGGAGCCGGGGGTCCAGACGGTGGGCCCCTTGCGCTGGAGCACCTGGGCGATCAGGTCCTTGGTGCTGGTCTTCCCGGCCGAGCCGGTGAGCGCGACGAGCGTGGTGCCGAGGCGTTCGACCACGGCGCGGGCCAGGCGCCCCAAGGCGCTCTGCACGTCGTCGACGACGATGGCGGGTACGCCGAGGGGGCGGGTGGCCAGTACGGCCACCGCGCCCTGGGCCACCGCGCGTTCCGCGTAGTCGTGGCCGTCGACGTTCTCGCCCCGGAAGGCGGCGAAGAGACTGCCGGGCTCCACGGCGCGGGAGTCGATGACGACGGGGCCGGTGACCGGCGTGGCCGGATCCGGTATGTCGTGCGGCTGCCCGCCGACGATTTCGGCGATCTCGGCGAGGGAGAGGGCGATCACTGGGTCATCCCTGACTGTTCTTGACGGCTGCGCCGCTGAGCGAGCGTTCGATGGCCGCCCGCAGCTCCTGGCGGTCGTCGAACGGGCGGATCACTCCCGCGATGTCCTGGCCCTGCTCGTGGCCCTTGCCGGCGACGAGCACGGTGTCGCCGTCCTGCGCGCGGGCGACGGCCTCGGCGATGGCGGCGGCCCGGTCCTCGTGGACCATGACGTCGCCGCGTTCGTGGATCGGCACCTCCGCCGCGCCCGCGAGCATCGTGGCGAGGATCGCGAGGGGGTCCTCGCCGCGCGGGTTGTCGGAGGTGAGTACGGCGGTGTCGGCCAGTCGCGCGGCGGCGGCGCCCATGGGTCCGCGCTTGGTCCGGTCGCGGTCTCCGCCGCAGCCGAGCACGATGTGGATCCTGCCCTCGGTGACCTTGCGCAGCGAGCGCAGGACCGATTCGACGGCGTCGGTCTTGTGCGCGTAGTCCACCACCGCGAGGTACGGCTGGCCGGCGTCGACGCGCTCCAGCCGGCCCGGCACGCCGGGTACGGCGGCGACCCCGTCGGCGGCGGTCTGCGGGTCGAGCCCGGCGACGGCGAGGGTGACGACGGCGGCCAGGGTGTTGGCGACGTTGAACGGGCCGGGCAGCGGCGCCTCCGCTCGTACCCGCTCGCCCGCCGGGCCCACCGCGGTGAACGTGGAGCCGCGGGTGCCGACCTCGACGTCCTCCGCGCGCCAGTCGGCGTCGGGGTGGCCCTCGGCGGAGAACGTGGTGACGGGCACGGTGGCCTCGTCGACGAGCCTGCGGCCGTACTCGTCGTCCAGGTTGACGACCGCCTTCCGGCTGCGGCGCGGGGTGAACAGCTGAGCCTTCGCCTGGAAGTAGTCCTCCATGTCGGAGTGGAATTCCATGTGCTCGGGGCTGAGGTTGTTGAAGACGGCGACGTCGAAGACACAGCCGTCGACCCGGCCGAGCACCAGGGCGTGGCTGGAGACCTCCATGGCGACCGAGTCGGCGCCGCGTTCGCGCATGACCGCGAAGAGCGCCTGGAGGTCGGTGGCCTCGGGGGTGGTGCGCTCGGACTTGATGCGCTCGTCGCCGATGCGCATCTCGACCGTGCCGATCAGGCCGGTGGAGCGCCCGGCCGCCCGGAGGCCGCCCTCGACGAGATAGGCGGTGGTGGTCTTGCCGGAGGTGCCGGTGATGCCGATCTGCAGCAGGTCGTTCCCGGGGTGGCCGTAGATCTCCGCCGCGAGTTCGCCCATCCGGCCGCGCGGGTCGTCGGTGACGAGGACCGGCAGGCCGGTGGCGGCGGCGCGTTCGGCGCCGGTGCTGTCGGTGAGGACGGCGGCCGCTCCGAGGTCGGCGGCCTGGGCCACGAAGTCGGCGCCGTGGAGCCGGGCGCCGGGCAGGGCGGCGTACAGGTCGCCGGGGCGTACCGCCCGTGAGTCGTGGGTGATGCCGGTGATCTCCGCGGCGCCCTGGGTCTCCACCCCCAGTCTGGCCGCCAGATCCCCGAGCTTCGTCGGGCGGGGCCGGTCAGGACGGGGCGCTCCCGGGTGTTTCGGGGCCGCGTCCTGCTGGGTCGTTCGGTACTGATCAGCGTGTGGCACGGCGGTGAGCGTACCGGGCGCACCGGGCGCGGGCGAAAATGAGGGGCGGTCCCCGGGTCGGTTCCCGGAATCAGGGGTGATCGTCGTCACTGGTGGTACCTCCGGTCACTCACCGGGATCGAAGGTCACGGGCAGCCGTGCGGGTCCCTTGCCGGTCGGGGCGACCTGCAGGGTCTTGAGCGCGAAGGCCATGACCTTTTGGTAGATGGGTCCGCAGATCTGGCCGCCGAAGTAACTGCCCTTGGTGGGGTTCTGGATGGCGCAGTAGACGGTGATCTGCGGGTCGTCGGCCGGCGCGAAGCCGGCGAACGAGGCGGTGTAGCCCTTGTAGACGCCCAGTTCGGGGTCGACGCGGTTGGCCGTTCCGGTCTTGCCCGCGACACGGTAGCCGGGGATGCGGGCCTTGGTTCCGGTGCCCTCCTCGTCGTCGACGACGGACTCGAGCATGGTGGCGAGGGTCTTGGCGGTCTTCTTGCTGATGACCCGGGTCTTCTCGGGCTCCTCGGCGGGTGTGAAGCGCCCGTCCGGGCCCCTGGTCCCGCGGACCAGCGTGGGCTCGATGCGTACGCCGCCGTTGGCGATGGTCGAGTACACGGAGGCGGCCTGCATGGCATTGACCGACAGACCCTGCCCGAAGGGGATCGTGTACTGCTGCGAGGTGGACCAGTCCTGCGGCTGGGCGAGGATGCCCCGAGTCTCGCCCGGGTAGCCGAGGCCGGTCGGGCGGCCGATGCCGAACTTGCGCAGATAGGAGTGGAGCACCTTGTTGGCCTCCGGCTGGGTCTTCCCCAGCTGCCCGGTGGCCAGGATGGTGCCGATGTTGCTGGACTTGGCGAGGACGCCGTTGAGGGTGAGATACCAGGTGGGGTGGTCGATGTCGTCCTTGAAGAGGCGGTCGCCTCGGTGCAGCCGGTTGGGGACGACGACATGGGTGCCCGGGGTGGCCTTCTTCTCCTCGAGCACGGCGGCCATCGACATCACCTTGGCGGTGGAGCCGGGTTCGAACGCGTCCTGCAGGGCGGCGTTGCCGAGCGTGCCGGGGGTGACGGTGCTCAGGTCGCCGGGGTCGTAGCCGGGGGCGTTGGCCATGGCGAGGACCTCGCCGGTGCGGGTGTTCTGCACGATGACGTAGCCGCGGTCGGCCCTGGACTTCTTGACCTGCTCCTCCATGGCCTGCTGAGCGGCCCACTGGATGTCGCGGTCGATGGTGAGCTCCACGTCGGAGCCGGGCACGGCGGGCACCTCGCGCGACGTGGCGGTGGGGACGCGGCGGCCGCCGGACTGGGCGTAGGTGATGGTGCCGTCCTTGCCTGCGAGCGTCTCGTCGAGCATGGACTCGATGCCGCCGCCGCCGCGGTTCGCCGCGTTGACGAAGCCCAGTATCCCGGCGGCGAGATCGCCGTTGGGGTAGACGCGGGTGCTGCTGGGCTCCTGGAAGACGCCCGCGAGCACGTTGGCCCCGGGGCCGCCCCTGCGCTTGTCGGCAGCGGCCTTCTCCGCGTAGACGCCCTTGAGGTCCTTGATCTGGTTCCACACCTGCGGGGTCTGGCGGCGGGCCAGTACGGCGTAGCGGGAGCCGGGCTTCTTCAGTCTCTTGGCGAGGTCGGCGGGGTCCTTGCCGAGGATGGGGGCGAGGAGCTGCGCGGCCTGTTCGGGCGCGTTGGGCGAGTTGCTGTCCTCTGGCGTGAACATCTTCGGGTCGGCGGTGATGTCGTGCGCGTCGACGCTGGTGGCCAGCGCGATCCCGGCGCGGTCGGTGATCCTGCCCCGTTCGGCGGCGAGGTCGTGGCTGAGGTAGCGGTTCTTCTCCGCCTTGGCCGCGTAGGTGCTGGCGTCGACGGCCTGCACCTGGAGCAGCCGGATCACGAACGCGAGCATGACCAGGGTGAGACCGAGACTGACCAGCCTCAGCCGGGGGCGCGGGTTGCCGAGCCGGACGCGGCGCGGGCCGGGGCGCTGTCCGCCGCGCGGCCGGCCGGCGGCGGACGGTCGCCGTGGCCGCTGTCCGGGGCGCTGCGCGGTGGGCCGCCGTGCCGGGCCTGATACCCGGCGCCGCGGTGGTTCCTTGGGGGGCACTGCGTCACCTGCCGGGGGTCGTCGGGTTCGGCTGCGGGGACGTACGGGGGGCGGGGGCGGGCTCGGCGTCGCCGGGTCCTGCGGGCGGTCCGGACAGGCCCTGGGTCTGCGGGGACGCGGCGGCGCCCGGCTGCGCGGCGGCGTCGCCGGACGCGGTGTCGGGGGGCGTGGCCTGCCCGGACGGCGTGGCGGAGGGGTCGTCCGTCTGTGACGGCTCCGGCGCGGGCGGCAGGGGCTCCGCGGTGGCCTTCTGCGGTACGCCGAGGACCTTGCCGTCCGGGCCGAGGAAGGCGGGGCCGCCGCCGGGCACCATGCCGAGTTCGCGGGCGCGCCGCTCGAGGGCGTCGGGGGCCGAGTGGCGGTCAACGTCGCGTTGCAGCGCCTGCTGCTCGTCGGTGAGTTCGGTGGTCTTCTTCTTGAGTTCGCTCAGCTCGAACGATCCCTGGCTGAGTGACGAGTTCAGCAGCAGGAGTGTGATCAGCCCGCCTGAGAGGATGAGCACGACCAGCAGGACGAAGGGTGCGCGGGCCGCGGTGCTCGGGCCCGACGGCAGCAGCCGCGCGAGCCGCGCGGCCGATCCCTTCAGCTGCTTGGCCGGTGTGCTCAAGGTGTCCTCCCCTTCGCCGCCGCGTCGGCCGTGCGCGTCACCCCGTCCGCCGCGCTCACGCGACGTCCTCCCGGATGCGCTGTGCCCCCCTCAGACGCGCCGGAGCCGCACGGCGGTTCTGTGCGACCTCTTCGTCGGTGGGCAGTTCCGCTCCGCGGGTCAGCAGCTTCAGCCGGGGCTGGTACTGCTCGGGGACCACGGGCAGTCCGGGCGGGGCGGTGTTCGCCGCGCCGGCCGCGAAGACCTGCTTGACGAGCCGGTCCTCGAGGGAGTGGTACGAGAGGACGGCGATCCGGCCGCCCACGGCGAGCGCGGAGACCGCGGCGGGGATCGCCCGCTCGAGGACGGCCAGTTCGCCGTTCACCTCGATGCGCAGGGCCTGGAAGGTGCGCTTGGCCGGGTTGCCGCCGGTGCGCTTGGCCGCCTGCGGCAGTGCGTCGCGGATCAGCTCGACGAGCCGGGCGCTGTTGGTGAAGGGCTCCTTCGCGCGCTCCCGCACGACGGCGGACACGATCCGCTTGGCCTGCTTCTCCTCGCCGTACGCGCGCAGGATGCGCACCAGTTCGCCGGGGGGGTAGGTGTTGAGGACCTCCGCGGCGCTGAGGCCGGTGCTCTGGTCCATGCGCATGTCGAGCGGGGCGTCCTGGGCGTAGGCGAAGCCCCGTTCCGCCTCGTCGAGCTGCATGGAGGAGACGCCGAGGTCGAACAGCACGCCCTGGACCTTGGGGATGCCGAGGCGGTCGAGGACCTCGGGGAGCTCGTCGTAGACGGCGTGCACCAGGGTCGCCCGCTCGCCGAACGGGGCGAGCCGCTCGGCGGAGAGGCGCAGCGCCTCCTTGTCGCGGTCGAGCGCGACGAGCCGGGTCTCGGGGAAGCGCTCGAGCAGGGCCTGGCTGTGGCCGCCGAGGCCGAGGGTGCAGTCGACGACGACTCCGCCCGGCTCCTGAAGCGCGGGGGCCAGCATGTCCAGGCACCGCTGGAGCATCACCGGGACGTGTCGGGTCTGGCTCATGCGCCCTCTCAGATCCGGCGCGGGCGGGTCATGGCCGGGCCGTGCGTACGCCGCGCACGCGGGGAATTGTGCGGGAAACCACCGGTTGTGCGGTTGGTGTCCGTGAACTTCGCGTCACTTTAGTGCACTGGTCCGGCCGGTCAATCAACCGGCCAGCGCGTCGCGCGGACCGCCGTGTGACGCTTGTGGGTTACCTCACAGGACGGGTCGTTGACGTTCTTTTGTCCGCTCTCACACCGGGCCGGCCAGGGCCGTGACCGTTACCTTCTTTCCATGTCGACTTCTGCGCACCAGCCCGCCGCCGACACCGTGCGTACCGGCGGCACCGTCACTGACCGTCTCGTCGAGGCGAACCGGAAGTACGCCGCGGAGTTCGAGGACCCGGGCATGGACGCCCGCCCGGTCCTCAAAGTCGCGGTCGTCGCCTGCATGGACGCCCGACTGGACCTGCACGCGGCGCTCGGGCTCGAACTGGGCGACTGCCACACGATCCGCAACGCCGGCGGCGTCGTCACCGACGACGTGATCCGCTCACTCACCATCAGCCAGCGCGCGCTGGGCACCCGCAGCGTGATCCTCGTGCACCACACCGGCTGCGGCCTTGAGACCATCACGGAGGATTTCCGTATGGAACTGGAGGCGGAGGTCGGGCAGCGTCCCGCGTGGGCGGTCGAGGCGTTCCGCGATGTCGACCAGGACGTCCGGCAGTCGATGCAGCGGGTGCGCACCTCGCCGTTCCTGCTGCACGCCGACGACATCCGCGGCTTCGTCTTCGACGTCACGACGGGACTGCTGAGGGAGATCGACCCCGCTGCGTAAGCAGTCGAGCACTGGACGAAACGGCTCAACCCCGACATATCCCACCCACTTGTCCACAGGCAAGTGACACAACACGGGAACGCAAACAAGAATGCCTGTGGGACGCGCTTCCGGACCCTCCGGAAGCGGTGTCCGTGTTTCGGGGTGGGCCGTGCCGTCCAAGGCGCCGGCCCTATGAACGGGCCGAGGAGGGCCGGGTGACGACCTATGACGATCGAGCGAGCCTCACGGATCTGACCACAACCGCGGATCGTGTCCGCAGGTCGGTCGAGAGCGTGATCGAGGGCAAGCCAGAGGTCGTACGGCTTTCGCTGACCGTATTGCTGGCCGAGGGACATCTGCTCATCGAAGATGTCCCCGGCGTGGGCAAGACGATGCTGGCCAAGACGCTGGCACGGTCCATCGACTGTTCCGTGCGGCGTATTCAGTTCACGCCGGACCTGCTGCCGTCCGATGTGACGGGTGTGTCGATCTTCGACCAGCAGCGGCGTGAGTTCGAATTCAAGCCGGGCGCGATCTTCGCCCAGATCGTGATCGGCGACGAGATCAACCGCGCGTCGCCCAAAACGCAGTCGGCGCTGCTGGAGTCGATGGAGGAACGCCAGGTCACCATCGACGGACACAGCTACGAACTGCCCAATCCGTTCATGGTGGTGGCCACCCAGAACCCGGTGGAGATGGAGGGCACCTATCCGCTGCCCGAGGCGCAGCGCGACCGTTTCATGGCACGCGTCTCGATCGGCTACCCGAGCGCCGCCGCCGAGCTGCAGATGCTCGACGTGCACGGCGGGGTCTCCCCGCTGGACGACCTGCAGCCCGTGGCGCACGCCCACGAGATCGTGAAGCTGATCGAGGCCGTACGCGCGGTGCACGTCGCCGAGTCCGTCCGCCGGTATGCGGTGGAGCTCGTCTCCGCGACGCGCAGCCACCCCGATCTCAGACTCGGGGCGTCCCCGCGTGCCACGCTTCACCTGCTGCGCGCCGCGAAGGCGTCCGCCGCCCTCAGCGGCCGTGAGTACGCCCTGCCGGACGACGTGCAGGCGCTCGCCGTCCAGGTGCTCGCGCACCGGCTGCTGCCGACGGCGCAGGCTCAGCTCAACCGCCGGACCGCCGAGCAGGTCGTGCTCGACATCGTCCAGCGCACCGCGGTGCCCACGACCGGCAGCGCGGACGGGTCGTACGTCGGCGGCGGCCCGGACCGCACGCCGTTCTACGGGCAGCAGCCCGGCGCCCGGCGGCTGTGATGACGGCCGCAGGGCCCGATGCCTCGCCGGGTCCGGACGGCCACGGGGGCGGGGTGCGCGCGGCGCTCGGCGGGCTCACCACCCGGGGCCGTTCGTTCCTCGCGGCCGGTGTGGCGGCCGCCGTCTGCGCCTATGTCCTGGGCCAGAGCGACCTGCTGCGGGTGGGGCTGCTGCTCGCCGGGCTGCCGCTGATCTGTGTGGTCGTGCTGTACCGCACGCGCTACCGGGTCGCGGCCAGCCGGCGGCTGTCCCCCGGACGGGTGCCCGCCGGTTCGGAGGCGCGGGTCCATCTGCGCATGGACAACGTCTCCCGGATGCCGACCGGGCTGCTGATGCTCCAGGACCATGTGCCGTACGTGCTGGGCCCGCGGCCGCGGTTCGTGCTCGACCGGGTCGAGGCGGGCGGCCGGCGCGAGGTCTCCTACCGGGTCCGCTCGGACCTGCGGGGGCGCTACCCCCTGGGGCCGCTCCAGCTGCGGCTGACCGACCCGTTCGGCATGTGCGAACTCACCCGGTCGTTCAGCGCGTTCGACACGCTCACGGTCGTGCCGCGCACCGAGACCCTGCCCGCCGTCCGGCTCGCCGGCGAGGCCTCCGGCTACGGGGAGGGCCGGCAGCGCTCGCTCGCCCTGGCCGGCGACGACGACATCATCCCGCGCGCGTACCGCCACGGTGACGACCTGCGCAGGGTGCACTGGCGCTCCACCGCGCGGTACGGCGAGCTGATGGTCCGGCGCGAGGAGCAGCCGCAGCGGGCCCGGTGCACCGTGCTGCTGGACACCCGGCGGGTGGCTTTCCAGGGGGCCGGACCGGACTCGGCGTTCGAGTGGGCGGTGTCCGGCGCGGCCTCCGCCCTGATGCACCTGCTGGAACGGGGCTTCTCCGTGCGGCTGCTGACGGACACCGGCAGCTCCGTGCCCGGGCAGGGCGCCGAGGGCTTCGCCGGCTCCTCCCAGGAGTCCGCGGAGGCCGCCGGAATGATGATGGACACGCTCTCCGTCGTGGACCACTCCGACGGCGCGGGCCTGTCCCGCTCGTACGACGTGCTGCGCGGCACGAACGAAGGGCTGCTGATCGCCTTCTTCGGCGACCTCGACGACGAACAGACCGCGCTCGCGGCCCGGATGCGCAGCAGGAGCGGCGCCGCGGTCGCCTTCGTGCTCGACAGCGGGACGTGGCTGACCGGCGGCTCGGTGCCCGGTCCGGTCGAGGAGCGGCTGCGGCAGCTCCGCGAGGCGGGATGGACCGCGCTCGCCGTCCCGCCCGGTGCGCCGCTCGCGGATCTGTGGCAGCAGGCGGCACGGGATCGCACCGAGCCGTCGGGCACCGGTGCGTACGGCTCATCCGGAGGCTGGTCATGAGCGGTCGCGGAAGGCTCGCGGTGTGCGCCTTCGCTGCCACGCTGATGGCGGCGGGAGCCCTGCTGCCGCTGGTGGACCCGCCGACCTGGATATTCCAGGCGGCGCTGGTGCTGGCGATCCAGACCGGGGTCGGTGCGCTCGCCAGGCGGGTGCCGCTGGCCAGGCCGCTGACCGTGGCGGTGCAGGCGCTGGTCACGCTGCTGGTGCTCACCGTCGTCTTCGCCCGCGGCCACAGCTTCCTCGGTGTGCTGCCGGGGCCGGAGGCGTTCGCCCACTTCGGCGAGCTGCTGCGGGCCGGCGCCGACGACGTGGGCCGGTACGCGATCCCGGCCCCGGCGACCGACGGCATCAGGCTGATGGTGATCGGCGGCGTGCTGCTGATCGGCCTCGCGGTCGACGCGCTGGCTGTGACGTTCCGCAGCGCGGCCCCGGCAGGGCTGCCGCTGCTGGCGCTCTACTCGGTGGCCGCCGGGCTGTCCGGCGGCGGCGCAAGCGGGCTGTGGTTCCTGCTGGCGGCCTCCGGCTATCTGGTGCTGCTCCTCGCGGAGGGCCGGGACCGGCTGTCCCAGTGGGGGCGCGTCTTCGGCGGGGCCACGGCGCCCCGCGGCCGTTCGACGGGCGGCCTCGGGCAGGCGGAGGGCCGGCCGCAGGCGCCGGTGCGTGCCGGCCGCCGTATCGGCGTCCTCGCGCTCGGCATCGCGCTCGCGGTGCCAGCGGCACTGCCTGCCCTGAACGGCGGACTGATCGGCAGCGTGGGCAATGGCCCCGGCGGCGGGATCGGCGGCGGTGGCGGCACGATCTCGGCCGTCAATCCGCTGGTCTCGCTCCAGGACAATCTGAACCAGCCGCAGAACCGGGAGGTGCTGCGGTACCGCAGCAACGCGCCCGACAACGAGGACATGTATCTGCGGATCCTGGCTCTCGACCGGTTCGACGGCACCTCGTGGCGCTCCTCGGAGCGCAAGGTCACCGGCGTACCGGAGCGGCTGCCGGATCCGGCGGGGCTGCGCCCGTCGGTCCAGGTCACCGAGGTCCGCACCAACATCTCCGCGGCCGGTTCGTACAAGCAGAACTGGCTGCCGATGCCCTTCCCGGCGACGACGGTGGCCATCGAGGGCCGCTGGCGCTACGAGCCCGCCGGACGGACGCTGGTCGGCGACCGCGACCAGACCACGGCAGGGGCGCAGTACTCGGTCAACAGCATGATCGTGCAGCCCACCCAGGAGCAGCTGGCGGCCGCGCCCGAGGCGCCCGCCGCGCTGCTGCGGGAGTACACCGAGGTTCCCGACGTGCTCCCGGAGGACGTGGGGAAGGCGGCGCTCACGGTGACCGAGGGCGCGGCCAACGACTACGAGAAGGCGAAGAAGCTCGAGGACTGGTTCTCCCTCGACGGGGGCTTCACCTACAACACCGAGGTCCGGTCGGGTACGGGCGTCACCGCGATCAGCCGCTTCCTGAAGCAGAAGGAGGGCTTCTGCGTCCACTTCTCCTTCTCGATGGCCGCGATGGCGCGCACGCTGGGCATCCCCGCCCGTGTCGCCGTGGGCTTCCAGCCGGGGGCCACGCAGTCGGACGGCACGGTGTCGGTCGGTCTGCGCGACGCCCACGCCTGGCCCGAGCTGTACTTCGAGGGCGTGGGGTGGACCCGTTTCGAGCCGACTCCGAGCCGTGGATCGCGTCCCGAGTACACCCAGGAGCAGACGCCGGCCGGCGGTCCCTCCGATCCGGCGCAGCCGGATGACGGCGCCACCGCCGCCCCCGAGCCGTCGGACCGTCCGGAGGACGCGTGCCCCCGGCAGCAGCGGCAGCTGGGTGAGTGCGGCGCCGCCGATCCGCGTGACGTGCAGCCGCCGCAGGCGGACGACTCGTCACTGGGCACGGTGCTGATGACCTCCTTCGGTGTCGCCGCCGGCCTGCTGCTGCTGTCCGTGCCGCTGCTGTGGCGGCTCGTGACGCGTTCCCGGCGGCTGGCCGGGTCACCGGTCCGGCCGGCGAAGGACGAGCCGCAGTCGCCCGGCCCGGACGCCGGCGCGGGCGGCGCCGGCGCCGTGTCGCTCGACGCGCAGGGCAGCGCGGCCGGGGGACGTGCGGCGGCGGCCGACCCCGGCCGGACGCTGGCGGTCTGGCAGGAGGTCACGGACTCCGCGTGGGACGTGGGTGTCCTGCCCGACGAATCGCTGACGCCCCGCAAGACGGCGGCACGCATCGTCCGGCTGGGCAAGCTGGAGGACGAACCGGCGGCAGCCGTGCACCGGATGGCCCGCTCGGTGGAGCAGGTTCTCTACGCGCCCGTACCGGAGCCGGGCACGGGGCTCGCGGAGGACGCCCGGCGGATCCAGTCGGGGCTGCTCGGCGCCGTAAGCTTCCGGACCCGGATGCGGGCCGTGCTGCTGCCCCGCTCCTCCGTCCGTGCCGTATGGGCGCTGACGGCGCGCTGGTCGGCCGTCACGGACCGGTGGCAGATACGGCGGCTGCGGCTGGACCGGTGGGCCCGGACGTTGCGCCGCCCGTCGCGGCAGCAGGGCTGAGACGCCCGGGGCCGGGCCGCACAGGCCCGGCCCCGGGCGTCTGTCCAGGGGCTCACGGCCCTGGTCTCGCGCGGTCCGGGCCCGAAGCACGTCCAGGGGCACACGGGCCCGGTCCGGTCCCGGAACACGTCCAGGGGCTCGCGGGGCGGGTCCGGTCCCGGAGCACTGCCAGGGCTTCACGGTCTGGGCCACGAGGGGCATTCGGGCACACAGGTGAGGGGCGACGCCTTCCGGCGTCGCCCCTCACGCATGTTCCAGCTCTGTACAGGTCTGTGGCCCGCGGTCCTCAGTGGCCGCCCTGACCGCCCTGTTCGTCGCGGCGGCGCTGCCACCGCTCCTCGATCCGGCTCATCATGGATCTGTGCTGGTGAGACTTGCGGCGCCCCTGCTCACCGGAGGCCTGCTGTTCACCCGGCTTCGGCGCCTTGCGCCAGCCCGTGATCGCGAGAACCGCACAGCCGAGCATCACGAGGAAGCCCACCACACTGATCCAGATCTGCTGGGCGACCATTCCGGCCATGAGGAGCGCGATACCCACCAGGAAGCCTGCGACTGCCTGGTAGACCCGTCGCCGGGTGTACGTACGCAGCCCGCTTCCCTCAAGCGCTGTCGCGAACTTGGGATCTTCGGCGTACAGCGCTCGCTCCATCTGCTCGAGCATTCGCTGCTCGTGCTCCGAGAGCGGCACGGAGTCCTCCTCGTCGTCGGTCGCGGGGACGACCGGTATGCGGCCCTTTCAGGATAGGCAGGGATTCGCCCCCGTGAAACCCGCCCTCTCGCAAACGCCATTCCGGGCCGCCATGCCCGATCGGGTGCTGAGGCGTTGATTCCCCAACCTCCGATCCGTCATGCCGGATGGTGTCCCCCGATCATACGGTGCGAAACCCGCCGACGGAGGCTCTGTGGCGTACTCCATCTGCGGCTGCGCCGCTGATCAGCCCCGCTTCTCACCCAGGACGTGCAGTTGGGTCGCGACGGAGTGGAAGGCCGGCAGCTCGGCTGCCGCCGCCTCCAGCTTGAGCAACGCCTCCAGAGCACCGGGCTCGGTGTCCACCAGCACGCCGGGCACGAGGTCGGCGAAGACCCGCACGCCGTGCACCGCGCCGACCTCCACACCGGCCAGGCCGACGAGGTCGGTGAGCTGCTCGGCCGTGAAGCGGCGGGGCACCGGGTCGCCCGTGCCCCAGCGGCCGTCGGGGTCGCTCAGCGCCTGGCGGGCGTCGTTGAAGTGGCCGGCCAGGGCGCGGGCGAGCACGGCGCCGCCGAGCCCGGCGGCGAGCAGGCTGAGCGCTCCGCCGGGGCGCAGGGCCTCGACCGCGTTGCGCACGCCCTCCGCGGGGTCGTCCACGTACTCCAGGACGCCGTGGCACAGGACGGCGTCGTAGCCGCCGCGGCCGACCACGTCGAAGAGGCCGTGGATGTCGCCCTGGACGCCGCGCACCCGGTCGGCGACCCCGGCCTCCGCGGCCCGGCGCTCCAGCGCGAACAGGGCGTTCGGGCTGGGGTCGACGACGGTGACCCGGTGGCCGAGCCGGGCGGCGGGCACCGCGAAGTTGCCGGTGCCGCCACCGGTGTCGAGGATGTCCAGGTGGTCCGTCCCGGTCGCCTTGACCCGGTGGTCCAGGGCGTCCTTGAGGACCTCCCAGACCACGGCGGTGCGGACTGAGGCGCGAGAGGGGCGCGGTGGGGTCTGCCCACCGGTGGGGGACGGTTCCGACACGGCAGTTGGCTCCTCGGGCGATGTGCTGGCTGGCCTGCGCCCACCCTATTGCCTCTGCGGCCCCGGCCGGCGCTCCGTCTCGCCCTGCGGCGCCGGCTGCTCCGGCTGCCCGGTCCTGGGCTGCGGCAGCACCGGTTGCAGCACCAGCATCCGCTCCACCAGCCGCAGGAACATGGCGGCGTCCCTGAGCAGGTCGTCGGCCTCGCGGTGGCTGGCCGCGCCCCGTATGCCCGCCTCCGCGCGGGCCCGGCGCTCGGCTCCGGAGGCGAACAGCAGGCTCCACTCGGACAGTTCCGGCGCTGTCTCCGGGAGGATCTCCCAGGCGCTGCGGATGGCTGCCCTACGGCTCCGCCGTGGGGATGCCCCGTGTCCGGGCCGTGCGGCGGCCTCGGGGCGGGCGCGGGCGGCGAGCACCGCGGCGGCGGTGCGCAGGGCGGCCAGATGCGCCGTGGCATACCGCTCGTTGGGCTGGTCGAGGGCCGCCGCCTCTTCGAGCCCGGCGCGGGCCTGGGCGAGCAGGTCGAGGGCGGCGGGCGGCGCTGTGGCCCGGCGCGGGACGGGGTGCACGTCCTGCGCGGGTCCGGTCGATGAAGGGGCAGGGCCGGTGGCGCGGCGCCGGTGTGCGGCGGCTGAGTAGCTGGCCATGACGAGCCTCCTGTCGTCGTGTGACGGCGCTGTGGCCGTATGTGTCCATCGTGGAGGCACCCACTGACAATCGGCGCTGACCTGCCCCTTTGCATCACTCAAGGGTTCGGAGTAACTTTTTGCACTGACTGGTCAGTTTAAAAACTGGCGCGGAGGGACAGGGGATGGGAGTCGGGGTGGGAGACGTGGACGGCCCGCACGGCGCGGCGGTGAGCGCCTCGGGGTTCGGGCTCAAGGGCCCGCGCGGCTGGGCGTTCCGCTCGGTGGACGTCGAGGCGGAGCCCGGCACGCTGGTGGCGATCGAGGGCCCGTCCGGCTCCGGGCGCACCTGCCTGCTGCTCGCGCTCGCCGGACGCATGCGGGCCACCGAGGGCAGCGCCGAGGTCGCGGGCCTGCCGCTGCCGCGCAAGATGTCCGCCGTACGCCGGATCAGCGCACTCGGACCGGTGCCGGGCGTCAGCGATCTCGACCCGGCGCTCACGGTGGCGGAGCATCTGCGCGAGCGGGCCCTGCTGCAGCGGCGCTTCGACGGCTCGCTGCGTGCGCTGCTGAGGCCGCGCGCGGAGCGATCGGCCGCGGCACGACAGCGCGTCGAGGACGCCCTCGCCGCCGCCGGGCTCGACCTCGCGACGCTGCCCAAGCGGGAACGCACGGCCGTGCGCGACCTCGAACGGCTCGAGGAGCTCCGGCTCTCCGTGGCCCTCGCCCTGATCGCCCGCCCGCGGCTGCTCGCGGTCGACGACATGGACCTCAAGCTCTCGGACCGGGAACGGGCCACGGCCTGGGCGCTGCTGCGCTCGGTCGCCGACGCCGGCACGACCGTGCTCGCCGTGTGCAGCCAGGCCCCGGACGACGCCGTCACCGTGTCCACCGGGACAACCGCGACGCCCGCCGCCGATTCCCCGGCCGCCGACGACAACGACAGCAAGGCCTGTGCCGGCGCAGAGCCCGCGCCCGCGACCGCCGCCACCACGACCGACCGCGACACGGACACCGCCGCGGACACGGACACCGACGCCGGCGCGGACACCGACACCGACACCCACGAGGAGGGCCCGGCCGATGCGATCGCCGAAACTGGCCGCGCTTGAGCTGAAGCGCTTCGGCCGGGGCAAGCTGCCGGCCGCCGCGATCGTCGCCGTGCTGCTGCTCCCGCTGCTCTACGGCGCCCTGTACCTGTGGTCGTTCTGGGACCCGTACGGCAGGCTCGACCGGCTTCCCGTCGCCCTCGTCAACGAGGACAGAGGCGCCACCACGGGCGGCAAGAAGCTGGCCGCCGGGGACGAGATCACCGAGCGCCTGCGCGACAGCAAGGTCTTCGAGTGGCACGAGGTCAGCGACGCCGAGGCCCGCGACGGTGTCGAGAACGGCACGTACTACCTCTCGCTGACCGTGCCGGCGGACTTCAGCCGGCGCATCGCCTCCAGCTCGGGCGACTCCCCCGCGACCGGGGCGCTCCGGGTCCGTACGAACGACGCGAACAACTACATCGTCGGGCAGATCTCCCGGACGGTCTTCTCCGAGGTGCGCACGGCCGCGTCGACCGACGCCTCCCGGTCTTTCCTCGACCGGATCTTCATCTCGTTCTCCGACATCCACGACGCGACGGAGAAGGCCGCGAAGGGGGCCTACAAGCTCAGGAGCGGCGTCGGTGAGGCGAAGAAGGGCTCCGAGAACCTCGCGAACGGGCTGAAGGACGCCAAGGAGGGCAGCGGCAAGCTCGCCGGAGGCATCAAGACGCTGCACAAGGGCGCCGGCGAGCTGAAGACCGGGTCCCGTCAGGTCGCCGAGGGCACGCAGGCCCTGGCCGACCGGATCAACGGCGCCGCCGACCGCGCCCGCCCGTACCTGAAGGACAACGGCAAGTCGATCGGGGACTCGGCCCGGCTGGTGGCCGACACCTCCCGTGCCGTCCAGCACAACCTGGACCGCCTGGTCGAACGCGCCCCGGCCGCCACCGTCGTGGCCCACAAGTCCGCCGACGCGCTCAGCGAGATCCACCGCACCCGGTGCGAGGAGGCCCTGATACCCGACGCCCAGGCGTGCCCGGAGCTGAAGCGGGCCAAGGTGACCGCGGCCGACGTCGCCACGATCGCGGACGACCTCAACCTGCTGGTCGCCAACAGCGACGGCGACCTGAAGCGGCTGCAGAAGCAGCTCGCCGACCTCGAGAAGAAGGCCGACGCCCTCGCCAAGCGCTCTCCGAAGCTTGACGAGGACCTGGAGTACGCGATCGGCAAGATCAACGAGCTCAACAGAGGCGCCCACAAGGTCGCCTCGGGCGCGGTCCGGCTGCACACCGGGCTCACCACCGCCAAGACCGGCTCCAACGATCTGGACACGGGCGTCGGCAGACTCAAGAAGGGCGCCGGCGAGCTGGACGGCGGGCTGTTCCGGCTGGCCGACGGATCGACCGAGCTGGCGGCGGGGCTGGACAAGGGGGTCGACGAGATCCCCGACTACGACAAGAACGAGCGCGACCGCCGCACGGAGGTGATGGCCGACCCGGTCAAGCTGGCCGGCCGGTCCCTGCACGCGGCGCCCAACTACGGCACCGGCTTCGCCCCGTACTTCATCCCGCTCTCCCTCTGGGTCGGCGCGATGGTGGCGTACATGATCATCCAGCCGCTGAACCGCCGGGCCCTGTCCACCGGGGCCTCCGCGTGGCGGATCGCGCTCGCGGGCCTGCTGCCCGTGGCGTCGCTCGGCCTGCTCCAGGTCGCCGCCCTGATGTCCGTCCTGCACTGGGGGCTCGGGCTCGAGATGGCGAACGCGGCCGGCACGGTCGGCTTCCTCGCCCTGGTCACCTGCTGTTTCGCGGCGATCATCCAGTGGCTCAACGCCCGCTTCGGCGCCGCCGGACGGATCCTGGTCCTCGCGGTCCTGATGCTCCAGCTGACGTCCGCCGGCGGCACCTACCCGGTCCAGACGAGCCCCGGCTTCTTCAACGCCATTCATCCGTTCCTGCCGATGACGTACGTCGTGGAGGCGCTGCGCAGGCTCATCACCGGCGGCGGCGCCGGTCCGGTGTGGCAGGCGTGTGCGGTGCTGCTCGCCTTCACCGCGGGAGCTCTCGCGCTGACCGCCCTGTCCGCACGGCGCAAGCAGGTGTGGACGCTCGACCGGCTTCACCCCGAGCTGAGTCTGTGACGGCGGGCGGACCTGTGAGAATCGACGCCATGGACAGCAGCAGCACCAGACGCCGGGCGACCCGCGCCAAGCTCTACGAGGCAGCCGTGACCCTCATCGCCGAGCAGGGCTTCTCGGCGACGACGGTCGACGAGATCGCCGAGCGGGCCGGGGTCGCCAAGGGCACGGTGTACTACAACTTCAAGAGCAAGACCGAGCTGTTCGAGGAGCTGCTGCGTTTCGGCGTCGGCCTGCTCACGGCCTCCCTGCAGGAGGCCGCCGACCGGACGGCGGACCGCGGCGGCTCCAAGGTCGAGGCACTGGACGAGATGATCAGGGCCGGTCTGGTCTTCATCGACCGCTATCCGGCCTTCACCCAGCTGTACGTCGCCGAGCTGTGGCGCACCAACCGCGCCTGGCAGTCCACGCTCCTCGTGGTGCGCCAGGAGGCGGTGGCCGTCGTGGAGACGGTGCTGCGGGAGGGCGTGGAGGCGGGTGAGCTGAGCGAGGAGATCGACATTCCGCTCACGGCCGCCGCGCTGGTCGGGATGGTGCTGGTGGCCGCGCTGGACTGGCAGGCGTTCCAGCGGGAGCGGTCGCTGGACGATGTGCACGGGGCGCTGTCGCTGCTGCTGCACGGCCGGGTGAGCGGCCGCCGGGACTGATGGCGCGCACTGCGACCGGGTGGACGACAGGAACGCCGGCCGGGCTGGTTGTCCAGCCCGGCCGGCGTCTCCCGTTCCCCGTGTCCCCCGCTTCCCCGTTCCCCCGTGGGTCCGAAGAGCCCGTCCCCCGTTGTTCCCCCGTGGTCATGGGCCCTCCGTACCGCATCCCCCGTTCCGTCGGGGGAGCCGCGCCGTTCCGCCGCCCCGTGTCGGCGGTGCCGGCGCCGCGCCCCTTCCGTGGTCCCCACTCTTCCCTCCCGGCGGGCCGGGCCCCATCCGCGCGGGTACTCAACTCGGCGCCTAGGTACGGATACTCAGCTCTCCGTACGGATCCTCACCCACCGCGCCGCCGGACTGGTTACGATCGCGTCCGTGTCCGTACTCCCTCTCGTCTTCACCAGCGGCTGGGCCAGCGGGATCAACGCCTATGCGGTGATCCTGCTGTTCGGCGTCTTCGGCGCGACCGGCGTCTCCGACCAAGTGCCCGAGACGCTGCAGCGCACCGATGTGCTGATCGTCGCCGGGGTGCTCTTCCTGTGCGAGGCGGTGGCGGACAAGATCCCGTACTTCGACTCGATATGGGACGCCGTCCACACCGTGATCCGGCCGGTGTCCGGCGCCGTCGTCGCCGCGCTGCTGGCGGGCCAGAGCGGGTCGCTGCCCGAGGTGGCGGCGGCCGCCGTCGGCGGCTCCACCGCGCTGCTCAGCCATCTCGTCAAGGCCGGCACCCGCATGGCCGTCAACACCTCGCCCGAGCCGTTCAGCAACATCGGCGTGAGCCTGGCGGAGGATCTGGGGGTGGCCGCGATCATCTCCTTCGCGGTCTTCAACCCGGTGGCCGCCGCGGTGATCGCGGGCACGCTGCTCGTGCTGGGCATCGTCACGGTGATCTTCCTCGCGACCAGAATCCGCAACTTCCTGCGCCGCAGGGCGCGGCGCCGGGAGGAGAAACGCCTGGCCGGCGCGGGCCTGTGAGACCGCTGCGGCCCGCGGTGCGCCGTCCGCGGACGGGCCGCCCCGGGCCGTGACCGGCCGGGCCCGGGTAATAAAGTCACGGACATGGCACGGATTGCGGTGATCGGCGCCGGGATGGGCGCCATGGCGGCTGCCGCCCGGCTGGCCGTGGCAGGCCACCGGGTGACGGTGTACGAGCGTGGGTCCACGCACGGCGGCTCGGTGGGCCGCTTCGAGCGGGACGGCTTCGCCTTCGACACCGGCCCCGGTCTGCTGCATCTCCCGGCGGTCTGGCGGGACCTGTTCGTGAAGACCGGCAAGGAGCCCCTGGAGAAGTGCGTCGAGCTGACGCAGGTGGATCCGGCGAGCCGGCACGTCTTCGCCGACGGCACGGACGTCCTGCTGCCCAACGTGTCGCGGGCGGGCATCCTTTCGGCTCTGGAGGCGGCGCTCGGGCCCGGGTCGGGCGAACGCTGGGGCGGGTTCCTCGGCCGCGCCCGGGACGCCTGGGAGCGTTCACGCCGTCCGCTGCTGGAGGAGCCGCTGCCCGCGGACACCTCGCCGTTCTCGAAGGACCCCTATCCGGCGCTGAGGCAGGGCCTGTTGCGGCGGCCCGCCCGCACACTCGGCGAGATCGGCGCCCGCGAGTTGCGCGACCCGCGGCTGGCCGCGCTGCTCGGCAGCCACGCCACGGCGTACGGGCTGGATCCCCGCACCGCGCCGGCCGCCGCCGCAGTGCTGCCGTACATGGAGCAGACCTTCGGCTCCTGGTACGTGAAGGGCGGTCTGCGCGCCCTCGCCGACGCGGTGCGCCAGCGGTGTCTGGCCAGGAAGGTGGAGTTCGTGTTCGACACCGCCGTGACCGGCGTGCTGGAGAAGGACGGCCGCGTGGTGGGCCTGGAGCTGGACCGCGGCAGCCAGGTGGAGACGGACATCGTGGTGTCCGGGGCCCCACTGCCCTCTCTTGTCGAGAACCGCGTCGTGACGTGGGACGGCCGAGACGAGCCGTGGCACCGCCGCCCCAAGGCGTGTACGGGGCGGCTGACGGTCCATCTGGCGCTGCGCGGCGGTCGGCCGGACGACGCCGTGCACCGCACCGTGGTGCACACCCCGGACGCGGCGGCCGAATGGGACGCGATCGACGCCGGCGCCACCGGCGCGCACCCGACCGTGACCGTCATGCGCCCCGACGACCCGCTGCTGCGGCCCGACGACGGCCACGAGGCGGTCACGCTGACGGCCACCGTGCCGGCCGGACTGCGGGACGGGCAGAGCTGGGCGGAGGCCGCCGAAGCGGCGGCCGACCGGCTGGTGGCGGCGGCCCAGTCCGCGGTGCCCGGCCTGCGCGAGCGGATCCTGTGGCGCGAGGTGCGCACCCCCGACGACACCCGCCACGACACCGGCTGCGCGGCGGTCCCGGCCCCGGCTCTCGCCGGCGGGTCCGGCGCGTTCCTGCCGGCGCCCAACACCGGGCCGCTGTCCGGTCTTTACTTCGCCGGCGGCTGGGCGCATCCCGGCGGCGGGCTGGCGCACGCGGGCATGTCGGGAGCTCTGGTGGCGGGGCTGATCGTGGAGGGCGCGGACTTCCGCGGCTCGCGCTGAGGGGGCAGCGGCCGCGGAGTTCCGCCGCTCAGTAGCGGTACTGCTGCTGCTCGTTGTAGCCGGAGTCGTAGTACACCGGGGGCGGTTCTTCCTGGTCGCCCTCGCGCTGCTGCGGCACCCAGACCCCGCCGGGCGGCGTCTCGCTGTAGCCGTCCTGCTGGCCGTAGGCGGCGTACTGCTGCTGGTCTCCGTAGCCCGCGCCGTAGGCGTCGTAGGTGCTGTACTGCTGACCGCCCACGTACGGGTCGGAGTACGTGGCGTACTGCTGGCCGGTGCCGTAGTCGTACTGGCCGGCGTAGGTCGGCTGCTCCGCGGGCTGCTGCTGGGAGTGGTCGGCGTACGCGTCGTATCCCGAGGCGTACGGGTCCTGGGCGGCGGCGTCGTGCCGGGGCGCGTCCTGGGCCGCGTAGGCCGCCGGGGTGTAGACGCCGTACTGCCCGGTGTCGTCCGGCAGCGGCTGGGGCTCGTAGACGCCCGGGCCCTCGTCGGCCGCGGCCGGGCCGTGGTCGGGCGTGTCGTAGGAGATGTCGGTGACCTCGAGCGTGGGCTCCCGCTCGGCCTCCGGGGCGCCGGACCTGCGGCGCCTGCTCACGCCGGGGCTGCCGCCCAGGGCCCAGCCGGTGGAGAAGCCGCGCCGGAAGGAGAGCGTCACATAGGTCTGGCCGACCGCGAACGCCATGGTCCCCAGGGCGATCACCACGACGGAGGCCATCAGCACGCCTATGACGACACCGAGGAAGCCGCAGAACGCGAGCACCCGCCAGCGCAGCCGCGCCTTGTACTGCAGCAGCACCTCGCCCAGCAGCCACAGCGCGACGACGCCGAACGCGACGTAGAGGACCGTCCAGCCCATGTCCGCCCCTCTCCTGCGGCCGCCGGCCCCGGGGCGGGGCGGGTACGGCCGGTCAGGACTGCTCGTGCAGTCCGAGATTCTCGTAGATTTCGAGCGTCGCGGTGGAGTTGTTGAGCGTGATGAAGTGCAGCCCTGGGACACCCTCGGCAAGCAGCCTCGCGCAGAACTCCGTCGCGAACTCGATGCCAATGGAGCGTACAGCGGCGGGATCGTCCTTGACCGCGAGGATCCGTTCTTTCAGTTCGGCCGGGAAGTGCGCGTTGCTGAGAGTGGCGAACCGTTCGATCTGTCTGACGCTGGTGACGGGCATGATCTCGGGGATGATCGGGGTTTCGCAACCCGCTGCACCGACCCGGTCCCGGAGGCGCAGATAGTCCTCGGGGCGGAAGAACATCTGCGTGATCGCGTAGTCGGCGCCGGCGCGGCACTTGTCCACGAAGTGCCGGATGTCCTCGTCCCACCCGGTCGAGCGGGGGTGCATCTCGGGGAACGCCGCCACCCCCACGCAGAAGTCGCCGGACTCCTTGATGAGCCGGACGAGGTCCGCCGCGTACCGCACACCCTCGGGGTGTTCGACCCACTCGCCCATCGGGTCGCCGGGCGGGTCGCCGCGGACGGCGAGGATGTTGCGGATGCCCGCGTCCGCGTACTGGCCGATCATGTTGCGCAGCTCGGCGACGGAGTGGTTCACCGCGGTGAGGTGCGCGACGGGCGTCAGGGTGGTGTCGGCGGCGATCTGCTGGGTCGCCCTGACGGTGCCGGCGCGGGTGGAGCCGCCGGCGCCGTAGGTCACCGAGACGAAGTTGGGAGCGACCGCCTCGACCCTGCGCAGCGCGTTCCACAGGTTCCGCTCGCCCTTCTCGGTCTTGGGCGCCCAGAACTCGAACGAGTACGACGTCCTGCCCGTCGCAAGCATGTCGCGCACCGTTCGCGCGCGATCCGTTCTGGTGGAAGCAGTACCGAGGGCCATACCCGCAGGTTAGCCAGACCATGGGGGTCCCCCAACCCGATCGGGAAAATTGTCGCCTTTGTCCATCTCTTGTCCATCCCTTGGACAGAAAACGGACGATCACTGCGGCTGGATCGGTGCGGTGAGACGGGCGTGGCGGATCGGCGCGGCGGTGGGTCAGGGCCTGGCCCTGACCCGCTTCGCCAGGTCGGCGGCGGCCGCTGCCGGGTCGTCGGCCTCGGTGATCGCCCGAACGACGACGACCCTGCGCGCGCCGGCGTCCAGCACCTCGTCCAGATTGCCCGCGTCGATGCCGCCGATGGCGAACCAGGGCCGCTCGGCGCCGAGCCCCGCCGCGTACCGCACCAGGTCGAGGCCGGGGGCGTGACGCCCGGGCTTGGTCGGGGTGGGCCAGCAGGGGCCGGTGCAGTAGTAGTCCACGCCCGGCTCGACCGCGGCGGCGGCCGCCTCGGACTCGGAGTGCGTCGAACGGCCGATCAGCACGCCGTCGCCCAGGACGGCGCGCGCGGCGGGCACCGGCAGGTCGCCCTGGCCCAGGTGCAGCACGTCGGCGCCGATGGCGTGCGCCACGTCGGCTCGGTCGTTCACCGCAAGCAGTTTGCCGTGCCTGCGGCAGGCGTCGGCGAAGACCTGGAGGTGTTCCAGCTCCTCACCGGCCTCCATGCCCTTGTCGCGCAGCTGCACGACGTCCACGCCGGACGTCAGCACGGCGTCGAGGAATGCGGGAAGGTCTCCCTGCCGCTTGCGGGCGTCCGTGCACAGATAGAGCCGGGCGTCGGACAGCAGCGCGCGAGCCGTGGCCATGAGGCGATCCCCCCTTCGGGCGGCCGGATGTACGGGACGGGCGCGGCCCGTCCCGTACATCCCGCCGCGGTGATGTTTTCCGGTATGTCAGACGGCGAGCGCCTGTGCGCGGCGCTTCACCTCCGTACCGCGATTCTCGCTGAGCGCCTGCGCGGGCGTGCCCGGCAGGCTCGGGTCAGGAGTGAACAGCCACTCCAGCATCTCTTCGTCGTTGAAGCCGTCGTCCCTCAGGAGGGTCAGGGTCCCCGAAAGGCCCTTGACCACCTTGTCGCCGTCGATGAAGGCGGCAGGCACCTGAAGCGCCCGGTTCTCGCCGCGGCGCACCGCGATCAGCTGGCCTTCCTTGACCAGCTGCCGCACGCGCGTCACCTCGACATCGAGCATTTCCGCGATGTCCGGCAGGTAAAGCCAGGCGGGGACGAGAGCATCGATCTTTGCGTCAATCTCGGTCACGGGACAAGCCTGCCATCCACGACCGACAGTCGGAAGCCGGGACCTGCCGTGCCGCCCCTTCAGGGGACGCCGAACGCCGCCTTCAGAGGGACTGTTCTCGCCTTCAGGGCGACTGCGCCGCCGCTTTCAGAGGCACCGAGGGGTCGGCGGCCCGCGCCGGGTCCAGCGCCGCCCCGGACACGATCAGCTTGCGCCCCTGCGCCAGGTCACGCGGCCGGCCGACGGCCAGCAGCGCCACGAGGGCGCCGCCGCGCAGCCACAGCACCGACCAGGTCTCCTCGGCGGGGTCGCCGCGCCACAGCAGGGTGTCGGCGGCGCCGTGGTGGCCGGCGTACTGGACGAAACGGCCGAACTGCTCCGACCAGAAGTACGGCACGGGGTCGTACGGCTCCAGGTCCTCGCCGCCGGTGATGTTCGCGGCGACGGTGCGCGGCCCCTGGAGCGCGTTGTCCCAGTGATGCACGAGCAGCCGCTGCCCGTAGCGGCCGGACGGGTAGGAGGCGCAGTCCCCCACGGCGTACACGTCGGGCGCGGAGGCGCGCAGCCACTCGTCGGCGACGACCGCCCCGTCGGGGCCCAGCTCGATGCCGGAGCCGGCGAGCAGGCCGGTGGCGGGCCGGGCGCCGATGCCGACGACGACGGCGCCGGCCGGGATCCTGCGGCCCCCGGCCAGAACGACGGCGCCCGGCTCGATCGCGGCGACCCGGGCGCCGGTGATCAGCTCGGCCCCGTACTGCCCGTACCAGGCGGCCATCGGGGCGGCGACCTCGGCGGGCATGGTGCCGGCGAGGGGGCGGTCGGCGACCTCGACGACGGTGACGGCGCAGCCGGCCTGCCGGGCGGCCGTAGCGAACTCCGCGCCGATCCAGCCGGCGCCGACCACGACGATGTCGTGCTTCTCGGCGAGCAGGGGCCGCAGTCGCGCGGCGTCGTCCAGCGTGCGCAGCAGATGGACGCCGGGGACGCCGGACGCGCCCGGCAGGGTGACCGGCTCCGCGCCGGTGGCCAGCACCAGCACGTCGTACGGGACGGGGCCGGCCGCGGTGTCGACTTCGTGGGCGTCCGTGCGCACCCCGGTCACCTCGACGCCGAGGCGCAGCTCGACGTCCAGGGCCTCGAAGTCGATGTCGAACGCCGAGCCCTCCGCCGTACCGAGCAGGACCGCCTTGGACAGCGGGGGCCGGTCGTACGGCTGGTGCGGCTCGGCCCCGAGGACGGCGACCGGGCCGGCGAAACCCCGCTCGCGGAGGGCCACCGCCGTCTGGACCCCGGCCATGCCGGCGCCGACGATCACCACGCGCCGCCGCTCTGCTGTCTGCTGCTGCCGTTCTTCCACCCGCACACCTTACGTACCTGACGACGGGTCAGGAGGCTGCCGACGGTCCGGAGGGCAGCTCCTCCACCACGCTCGTGCCGCGGCCCTCCTGGGACTCCCACTCCCACGTCTCCTCCAGCCGCACCCGCCCGTCCGGCAGTTCCACCACCAGGGACACGCAGTGACCGGACGACGTCCCGCCGTCGGTCTTCAGCTGCACATAACGGAAGTCCAGCCGGTCGCCCTCCCGGGTCCCCACCAGGTGTCCGCGCACCACGTCACCGCCCTGGTACTCGGCCCAGACCGTGCCCCGCTCCTCGTGGTACGTGAAGCGCGTGCGGGTGCCGACCTGGCCCGGAGCCTGGTCCGCGACCGGCGAGAGAACGAGTCCGTCGAGAGTCTTCGCCACTGCTGCGGCTCCCTTACTGGGCGTCGGGGCGGGAGGTTAGGGTAGCCACCGTAAGGCACTCGCGGGAGCCCGGACGCACCGGGCTGAGAGGGAGGCTGACCGGCCTCCGACCGTACGAACCTGATCCGGGTCATGCCGGCGAAGGGAGGGGCTGGACGCCCATGTCGTCTCGTACACCACACACCCCCGACGTCCTTGTCGTGGGGGGCGGAATCATCGGCCTGGTCACGGCCTGGCGCGCGGCGCAGCGGGGTCTGCGGGTCACCGTCGCCGACCCGGAGCCGGGCGGCGGCGCGGCGCGGGTCGCCGCCGGCATGCTGGCCGCCGTCACCGAACTCCACTACGGCGAGCAGACGCTGCTCGGCCTCAACCTCGAATCGGCCCGCCGTTATCCGGCCTTCGTCGCCGAGCTGGAGGAGGCGAGCGGGCAGCGGGTGGGACACCGCTCCTGCGGCACGCTCGCCGTCGCCCTCGACGCCGACGACCGGGCGCATCTGCGCGAACTGCACGCGCTGCAGCGCCGTTCGGGCCTCGATTCCGAATGGCTCTCAGGCCGCGAGTGCCGCCGCCTCGAACCGATGCTGGCGCCCGGCGTACGCGGCGGGCTGCGGGTGGACGGCGACCACCAGGTCGACCCGCGGCGGCTGGCGGCGGCGCTCGTCGTCGCCTGCGAGCGGGCCGGCGTCGGCCTCCGCCGCACCTGGGCGGATCGGCTGCTCGTCGAGGGCGACCGGGCGGTGGGGGCGGTCCTCGCCGACGGCGCCGAAGTGCGCGCGGAACAGGTCGTGTTGGCGGGCGGCAGCCTGAGCGGCCGGCTGAAGGGCGTACCGGCGGACGTGGTGCCGCCCGTACGGCCGGTCAAGGGCCAGGTCCTGCGGCTGACCGTGCCGCAGCCGTACGCGCCGTTCCTGTCCCGCACGGTGCGCGCCGTTGTGCGCGGCAGCCATGTCTACCTCGTGCCGCGCGAGGACGGCGAGCTCGTCGTCGGCGCCACCAGCGAGGAACTCGGCTGGGACACGACGGTCACCGCGGGCGGGGTGTACGAGCTGCTGCGCGACGCGCACGAACTGGTGCCGGGCATCACCGAACTGCCCCTGGTGGAGACCCGCGCCGGACTGCGGCCGGGCTCGCCCGACAACGCCCCGCTGCTGGGCTTCACGGAGCTGCCGGGGCTGCTGCTGGCCACCGGGCACTACCGCAACGGGGTGCTGCTGACGCCCGTCACCGGCGACGTACTGGCTCAGGCGCTGCTGAGCGGCGAACTGCCGGAGGTGGCGCGGCCCTTCTCGCCGCGGCGCTTCGCGGCGGGGCCGGTTCTCGCGGACGCCGTTCTCGAGGAGCAGCCCGCATGAACGTCTCCGTCAGCATCTCCGTCAACGGCGAGGCGCGGGATCTCGCCGCGGGAACCACGCTGGACGCCGTCGTCGCGGAGCTCACCGCCGCGTCCTCGGGTGTCGCCGCGGCCGTCAACGAGACCGTCGTCCCGCGCGGCCAGTGGCCCGGCACCCGCCTCGGCGACGGTGACCGCGTCGAGATTCTCACCGCAGTGCAGGGAGGCTGAGCCGCCATGGCAGACGACCGCTTCACTCTCGCCGGTACCACGTTCGACTCCCGGCTGATCATGGGTACGGGCGGGGCACCCAGCCTCGACGTCCTCGAACGCTCCCTGGTCGCGAGCGGCACGGAGCTCACCACGGTGGCGATGCGCCGCCTCGACCCGACCGTCCAGGGGTCCGTCCTGTCGGTGCTGAACCGGCTCGGCATCCGGGTCCTGCCCAACACCGCGGGCTGCTTCACCGCCGGCGAGGCCGTCCTCACCGCGCGCCTGGCACGGGAGGCGCTGGGCACCGACTGGATCAAGCTCGAGGTCGTCGCGGACGAGCGGACCCTGCTGCCGGACGCGGTGGAACTGCTCGACGCGGCGGAGACTCTGGTCGACGACGGCTTCACGGTCCTGCCGTACACGAACGACGACCCGGTCCTCGCGAAGAAGCTGGAGGACGTGGGCTGCGCCGCGATCATGCCGCTCGGTTCGCCCATCGGGTCCGGGCTGGGCATCCGCAACCCCCACAACTTCCAGCTGATCACCGAGCAGGCGGGCGTGCCGGTGGTGCTCGACGCGGGCGCCGGCACGGCGTCGGACGCGGCGCTGGCGATGGAGCTGGGGTGCGCGGCGGTGATGCTGGCGTCGGCGGTGACGCGGGCGCAGGAGCCGGTCCTGATGGCGGAGGCGATGCGGCACGCGGTGGAGGCGGGGCGGCTGGCGTACCGGGCGGGGCGGATCCCCCGCCGCCACTTCGCCGAGGCGTCGTCCCCGACGGAGGGGCGCGCGGCGCTGGACCCGGAGCGGCCGGCGTTCTGAGGGAGCGGGGGCCGCGGGGTCGGGGGCGGGGTCGGGGGCGGCCGCTGCGCGGGGCTTGTCCCCTACCCGCCCCTTCCCGAAACCGGGCTCCGCGCGGTGGCCTCAATCGCCGGCCGGGCTTGAGTTGCCCGGCAACTTCAGCCTCGTCGGCGTTTGAGGCGCGGGGTTGGGGGCAGCGCCCCGGCATACGGGGCCCGCGGCTCCGGAACGGGGTCGCGTGCGTCACAGGTCGGCTGCAGTACCGCACCGCCTCCGCACGGGCCGTCCGGCCTGTCCGAGTCGGCTCGTAGAATCGGCGCGTGGATACGACCCTCCAGGACCCCCTCGTCGGGCAGGTGCTCGACGGCCGCTACCGAGTCGATGAGCGCATCGCCGTCGGCGGCATGGCCACGGTCTACCGGGCCGTCGACACCCGTCTCGACCGGGAGCTCGCGCTCAAGGTGATGCACCCGGATCTCGCCACGGACGCCACCTTCGTGGAGCGCTTCATCCGCGAGGCGAAGTCCGTGGCGCGGCTCGCGCACCCCAATGTCGTGGGCGTCTTCGACCAGGGCGCCCAGGGGGCGTACGTCTATCTGGCGATGGAGTACGTCGAGGGCTGCACCCTGCGTGACGTGCTGCGCGAGCGCGGCGCGCTGCGGCCGCGGGCCGCGCTGGACATCCTGGAGCCCGTGCTGGCGGCGCTCGGCGCCGCGCACCGGGCCGGTTTCGTGCACCGGGACATGAAGCCGGAGAACGTGCTGATAGGGGACGACGGCCGGGTCAAGGTCGCCGACTTCGGTCTCGTACGGACCGTCGGGTCGGTGACGAACACCTCCGGCACGGTCCTGGGCACCGTCTCCTACCTCGCCCCGGAGCAGATCGAGTACGGCACCGCCGACACCCGCGCCGATGTGTACGCGTGCGGGGTGGTCCTCTACGAGATGCTGACCGGCACCAAGCCGCACGCGGGCGACACCCCGGCGCAGGTGCTCTTCCAGCATCTGAACGCCGACATGCCGGCGCCGTCCGCGCTCTTCCCCGGACTCGCCGTCGAACTGGACGAGCTGGTGGCGACGGCGACCGCCCGTAATCCCGACGTACGCCCGCACGACGCGGTGGAGCTGCTTGCCCGTACGCGTGAGGCTCGCGCGGCGCTCACCGCAGACCAGCTGGACGCGGCGCCCCCGCAGGCCGGGCCGGAGGACGCGGCGGGCTCCGACGAGGACCGTACGGACGTGATCCCGCGGGCGCTCCCCCGCGAGGAGCCCGGCGTGCACCACACGGCGCGGCTGATCCTGCCGCCCCCGGAGCCGCCGGAGCGCGAACCGGTCCGCGCGGCCGGCCGGCGCGCCCCGCTGTCCCGCCGCGGCCTGGTCACGCTGCTGATCGCGGTGGTCGCCGTGCTCGGTGTCGGCGCGGGCGTCTGGTACATCAACTCGGGCCAGTTCACCCGGGTACCGGCCCTGATCGGCAAGAGCGAGACGGAGGCCCGGCAGGCCCTCGACAAGGCCGGACTCGACGTGAAGTCGGTCCGCCGCGATTTCAGCGAGACCGTCGCCCGCGGCACCGTCATCAAGACGGACCCGGGCACGAACGAACGGATACGGGGCAACGACTCCGTGACGATCACGATCTCCCGCGGCCCGAAGATCGTGAAGGTACCGCGGCTGGAGAACAAGCCCCTGGCGCAGGCCGAGCGCGAGCTGCGCGCCGCCGGACTCGCGCCGGGTGTGGTGACCAGGGAGTTCGACGAGAGCGTCGCCCAGGGCGCGGTGATCCGCACCGACCCGGCCGCGGGCAGCAGCCGCAGCCCCGACACGGCGGTCTCGATCGTGGTCAGCAAGGGCGCCCCGATCGACGTGCCGGATGTGACGGGCGACGCCGTCGAGGAGGCGACCGCCGAGCTCGAGGAGGCGGGGCTGAAGGTCGAGGTGGCCGAGGAGCGGATCCATTCGGCCGAGGAGGCCGGTGCGGTCGCCCGGCAGTCGGCGGCCGAGGGCACCCGGCTGGCCCACGGTGACACGGTCACGCTCACCGTCTCCAAGGGCCCCCGGATGGTCCAGGTCCCCGATGTGGTCGGTGACCAGGTCGACGAGGCCACGGCCGAGCTGGAGGAGGCGGGCTTCGTGGTGAAGGCCGAGAAGAACTTCCCGTTCCTCGGCGACAAGGTCGAGAGCCAGTCCGTCGAGGGCGGCGGCCGGGCGCCCGAGGGCAGCACCATCACCATCAAGATCAAGGGACTCTGACTCTGATGCGCAACCCTGTCGGCGGCCACGTCCCCGTGGCCGGCGGCCTCGCCACGACCGGACTCGCCTACGCACGGGAGCTGGGGGCGGAGGCCGTGCAGGTCTTCGTGGCCAATCCGCGGGGCTGGGCCACGCCCAAGGGCAACCCGGCACAGGACGAGAAGTTCCGCACCGAGTGCGCCGCGGAGTCCCTCTCGGCCTGGGTCCATGCCCCGTATCTGATCAACTTCGGCTCGCACACCGAGGCCACGGCCGAGCAGTCCGTCCTCTCGCTGCGGCACTCGCTGCGCAGGGCGCGGGAGATCGGCGCGCTGGGCGTGGTGGTGCACACCGGTTCCGCTACGGGCGGCCGCCCCCGCGAGGTGGCGCTGGCGCAGGTGCGGGAGCGGCTGCTGCCGCTGCTGGACGAGCTGACGCACGACGACGACCCGTTCCTGCTCCTGGAGTCGACGGCCGGACAGGGCTCCTCGCTCTGCTCGCGGACCTGGGACTTCGGTCCGTACTTCGAGGCGCTCGACGCCCACCCCAGGCTGGGCGTCTGCCTGGACACCTGCCACATCTACGCGGCCGGGCACGACCTGGCGGCTCCCGGCGGGGTGAAGGAGACCCTGGACCTGCTGGTGGACACCGTGGGTGAGGGCCGGCTGAAGCTGATCCACGCCAACGACTCGAAGGACGTGGCCGGAGCACACAAGGACCGTCACGAGAACATTGGCGCGGGACACATCGGTGCGGAGCCGTTCCGTGCGCTCATGTCGCATCCCGCCACCGCCGGGGTGCCCCTGGTGATTGAGACCCCCGGCGGCAAGGAGGGGCACGCGGCGGACGTGGCGCGGCTGAAGCAACTTCGCTGACCTCCCGGGAATACCCCCAGGGGGTATGCGGTTTCTCCTGATGTCGACAGGAACCGCTACCGGACGCTGGGGGCACGCCATGCAGCACGACACACACGCCGGGCACACGGATCACACCACTCACGCCAATCACACCGGCCACGCCCACCCGCACGGCGAGGGCAAGGTCAGCTGGGGCATGGCGGCCAAGGCGACCCTGCACTGCCTCACCGGCTGCGCCATCGGCGAGGTGCTCGGCATGGTCATCGGCACGGCGCTGGGCTGGGGCAACGCGCCCACCATGGCCCTCGCCATCACCCTGGCCTTCTTCTTCGGCTACTCGCTGACCCTCTGGGCGGTCGTACGGGCCGGCCTGAGCCTGAAGGCCGCGATCGGCATCGCTCTCGCCGCCGACACCATCTCGATCACCGTCATGGAGATCGTGGACAACGGCGTACTGCTGCTGGTCCCGGGCGCGATGGACGCCCACCTGGCCGACTGGCTCTTCTGGAGCGCGCTGGCCTTCGCGTTCTTCGTCGCGTTCCTGGTCACCACGCCGGTGAACCGGTGGATGATCAGCCGGGGCAAGGGGCACGCGGTGGTCCACCGGTACCACCACTGAGCCGTGCCGCAGACGGCAAGGACCGGCCCGGGGCTCAGAGCTCCGGGCCGTCCCCCGGTTCCTCCTGGTAGGAGTAACGCTGCTCCCGCCAGGGGTCGCCGACGTTGTGGTAGCCCCGCTCCTCCCAGAAGCCGCGGCGGTCGGACGTCATGTACTCCACGCCGCGGACCCACTTGGGGCCCTTCCAGGCGTACAGATGCGGCACCACCAGCCGCAGCGGAAAGCCGTGCTCGGCGGTGAGCAGTTCACCGTCCTTGTGGGTGGCGAAGATCGTGCGGTCGGCGGTGAAGTCCGAGAGGCGCAGATTGGCACTGAATCCGTACTCCGCCCAGACCATCACATGGCTCACGGCGGGCGCGGGCGGTGCGAGCTCCACGATCGTGCGGGCGGGCACACCGCCCCATTCGGCCCCCAGCATGCTGAACTTCGTCACGCAGTGGAGATCGCCCTCGACGGTCGAGAACGGCAGCGCCGAGAACTCCTCGTGGCTCCAGCAGTGCTTCTCACCGTCGGCCGTGGCGCCGAAGACCCTGAACTCCCAGCGGTCCGGCTTGAACTTGGGCACGGGCCCGTAATGGGTGACGGGCCAGCCTCGCTGCAGTCGCTGTCCCGGCGGAAGCTCGGACTCCTCTGGTGCGCGGTATTCCCGGCTCTCCGGCTGACCCATGCCTCCAATGGTGACAGACCGGGAGGGGTGGTCATGACCAGGTCTGGCCCGATTCGGGCAACTCCTACTAAGCGTGCACTTACTGGACGACCTGTGACCGTGGTGCGAGGATGCGCGAACCTGCCCAGACATACGCACGGAAGGAGCCTCTGCAATGCAGGGCGACCCCGAGGTCATCGAGTTCCTCAATGAGCAGCTGACTGCCGAATTGACCGCGATCAACCAGTACTTCCTGCACGCGAAGATGCAGGAGAACTTCGGCTGGACGAAGCTCGCCAAGTACACCCGTGCCGAGTCCTTCGACGAGATGAAGCACGCGGAGGTGCTCACCGACCGGATCCTCTTCCTGGACGGCCTGCCGAACTACCAGCGGCTGTTCCATGTACGCGTCGGGCAGACGGTCACCGAGATGTTCCAGGCCGACCGGCAGGTCGAGGTCGAGGCCATCGACCGCCTCAAGCGCGGCATCGAGGTGATGCGCACGAAGGGGGACATCACCTCGGCGAACATCTTCGAGTCGATCCTCGCCGACGAGGAGCACCACATCGACTACCTCGACACCCAGCTGGAGCTGGTCGACAAGCTCGGTGAGGCGCTCTACATCGCACAGCTGATCGAGCAGCCGGAGGGCTAGCCGGGAAGGTGGCCGGGAGCCGGAGGGCTACGCCGCTTCGTCGAGCGCCGGACGGGTGCCGGCCGCGTCGGCGGCCAGTACCGAGGCGCTGTTGCCCTGGTCGAGCAGCTCGCGGCGGGGGCACGCGCCGCGGCCGAGAATCCCCTGGATGCGCCGCACGCACGAACCGCAGTCGGTGCCCGCCTTGGAGACGGACGCTATCTGGCGGGGGGTGCATGCGCCGGCGTCCGCGTGCTCCTTGACCTGCTTCTCCGTGATGCCGAAGCACGAGCAGACGTACACGCGGTTCACCTCCCGGCAGGGTCGTTTCGGTCGCCCCGTACCGACTGCTCGGTGAGGCTAACCTAACCTTACCCGCCGTCCCCGGACGGCAAAAGTCCCGGACATGCCAGTGGGGCGTGGATCACAGCTCCACGCCCCACTGTCATGGGTCCACTACTGGTCGCGGTACATCTCCGCCACCAGGAAGGCCAGGTCCAGCGACTGGCTGCGGTTGAGCCGGGGGTCGCAGGCCGTCTCGTAGCGCTGGTGCAGATCGTCGACGAAGATCTCGTCGCCGCCGCCCACGCACTCGGTGACGTCGTCACCGGTGAGCTCGACGTGGATGCCGCCCGGGTGGGTGCCGAGCGCCTTGTGGACCTCGAAGAAGCCCTTGACCTCGTCGAGCACGTCGTCGAAGCGGCGCGTCTTGTGCCCGGACGCCGCCTCGAAGGTGTTGCCGTGCATCGGGTCGGTCACCCAGGCCACCGTCGCACCGGAGGCCGTGACCTTCTCGACCAGCTCGGGGAGCTTGTCGCGGACCTTGTCGGCGCCCATGCGGACGATGAAGGTCAGCCGGCCGGGCTCCCGGTCGGGGTCGAGCCGGTCGACGTAGGTCAGCGCCTCGTCCACCGTCGTCGTCGGCCCGAGCTTGATGCCGATCGGGTTGCGGATCTTGGAGGCGAACTCGATGTGCGCGCCGTCCAGCTGGCGGGTGCGCTCACCGATCCAGACCATGTGGCCCGAGGTGTTGTACAGGCTGCCGGTGCGGGAGTCCGTGCGGGTCAGAGCGCCCTCGTAGTCCAGCAGCAGGGCCTCGTGGGAGGCGTAGAACTCGACCGTGCGGAACTCGGCCGGGTCGGTGCCGCACGCCTTCATGAAGCTGAGCGCGTTGTCGATCTCGCGGGCCAGCTGCTCGTAGCGCTGGCCGGACGGGGACGACTTCACGAAGTCCTGGTTCCAGGCGTGCACCTGGCGCAGGTCGGCGTAGCCGCCGGTGGTGAAGGCGCGGACCAGGTTGAGCGTCGAGGCGGAGGCGTTGTACATCCGCTTCAGGCGCTCGGGGTCCGGGATACGGGCCGCCTCGGTGAAGTCGAAGCCGTTGACGGAGTCGCCGCGGTAGGTCGGCAGGGTCACGCCGTCGCGGGTCTCCGTGGGCTTGGAGCGCGGCTTCGAGTACTGGCCGGCGATACGGCCGACCTTCACCACCGGCACCGACGCGGCGTAGGTGAGGACCGCGCCCATCTGGAGCAGGGTCTTGAGCTTGGCCCGGATCTGGTCGGCGGACACGGCGTCGAACGACTCGGCGCAGTCGCCGCCCTGGAGCAGGAACGCCTCGCCCTTGGCGACGGCTCCCATCCGGGCGCGCAGCTGGTCGCACTCGCCCGCGAAGACGAGCGGCGGATACGACTCGAGGTCCGCGACTACTTCGCGCAGCGCCTCGGCATCGGGGTACTCGGGCTGCTGCGCCGCGGGCAGGTTTCGCCAGGTGTTGCCACCGGCGGGGGTGGTCTTAGCGTTCACGGTCACGTCGTCAACATTACGGGGTCCGGATGGGCGTCCAAGCCGTCGCTCACCCAGTGAGACAGCCGTGCGCACGGGCACGCCGGGGACGCGTACCCCGGAACACGGCCACGGCGCCGGGCGCGGATGGGTTAGGGTCGGCGGCATGTTGGCGCAGCAGGCACAGAGCTGGTGGTGGACCGCACACTCGGCGGCCCACTGACACATCGCGCGCAGCATCCGATCGCGAAGGCCGCCCGAGGGGCGGCCTTCAGTCTTTCCCGCACTCGGCGGGGACCGGCCGTTCCTCCCGTCCGGAAGGAACCGACCGCATGATCATCGACAGACTGCTCGAGGACGACTGCCCTCCCTTCGCGCTGCTCCGCCGGCGCACCCCCGGCCATGACCACGACACCGTCGAGGTCATGATCGGCGAGGTGCGGGAGGTGGAGCGGCTCGCCGCCGTCCCGGTGGGCGAGGGGCCCTCACTCGCGCTCGTCCCGTTCCGCCAGATCGCGGAGCGCGGCTTCGACGTCGCCGACGACGGGACGCCGTTGTCGGTGCTGGTCGCCGACGAGTGCCACCGGCTGCCGCTCGCCGAGGCGCTGGCCGCGCTCCCCCGCCGTGCCGTGCGCGTGGAGGGCGGGGAGTTCGACGTCGACGACGAGGAGTACGCGGGCATCGTCCGCCGCGTCATCGACGACGAGATCGGCCGCGGCGAGGGCGCGAACTTCGTCGTCCGCCGCACCTTCACCGGCCGGCTCCCCGGCTTCGGCCGCGCCGACGCGCTGGCGCTGTTCCGCCGGCTGCTGACCGGTGAGCGGGGCGCGTACTGGACGTTCGTCGTGCACACCGGCGAGCGCACGCTGGTCGGCGCGAGCCCGGAGGTGCATGTGCGCATGAGCGGCGGCACGGTCGTGATGAATCCGATCAGCGGCACCTTCCGCTATCCGCCCGAGGGGCCCACCGCCGAGGCGCTGCTCGGCTTCCTGGGCGACCGGAAGGAGCGCGACGAGCTCTCCATGGTGGTCGACGAGGAGCTGAAGATGATGTGCACGGTCGGCGACATGGGTGGGGGTCCCACCACGCCCCCAGGGCGTAGGGGGAGTGTGGTGGTGGGGCCCCGGCTGAAGGAGATGGCTCATCTGGCGCACACCGAGTACGAGTTGCGGGGGCGCTCCACCCTCGATGTGCGCGAGGTGCTGAAGGAGACCATGTTCGCGGCCACGGTCACCGGCTCGCCGGTGCAGAACGCCTGCCGGGTCATCGAGCGCCACGAGGTGGGCGGGCGCGGCTACTACGGGGGCGCGCTGGCGCTGATCGCGCAGGACGCGGGCGGCGCGCAGACGCTGGACTCGCCGATCCTGATCCGCACCGCCGACATCGACGCCGCCGGAACGCTGCGGGTGCCGGTCGGGGCCACGCTGGTGCGGCACTCCGACCCGGCGGGCGAGGTCGCGGAGACCCACGCCAAGGCGGCCGGGGTGCTGGCCGCGCTGGGGGTGCGGCCGGGCCCGGCCCGCACGGAGGCTCCGGTCGCGCGGCTGGCCGACGATCCGCGGGTGCGGGCGGCCCTGGACTCCCGCCGGGCGGGCCTCGCCCCCTTCTGGCTGCGGATGCAGGAGCAGACGGCGCGGCTCTCGGGGCACGCCCTGGTCGTCGACGGGGAGGACACCTTCACCGCCATGCTGGCGCATCTGCTGCGCTCGACCGGCCTGGAGGTGACGGTCCTGCCCTTCGACGAGCCGGGGATGCGGGAGCGGGTGCTCGCGCACCGGGGGCCGGTGGTGCTCGGGCCGGGTCCCGGCGATCCGGCCGACGGCTCCGATCCGAAGATGCGCTTCCTGCGGGAGCTCGCGGCCGACCTGCTGAAGGGGCACCGGCACGGTCTGCTGGGCGTGTGCCTCGGCCATGAGGTGCTGGCCGCGGAGCTGGGCCTGGAGATCGTGCGCAAGGACGAGCCGTACCAGGGGGCGCAGGAGCGGATCGACTTCTTCGGGCGCCCGGAGACGGTCGGCTTCTACAACAGCTTCACCGCGCGCTGCGACGAGGCCGCCGCCGCGGAACTGGCCGCGCACGGGATCGAGCTCAGCCGGGACGCGGCGACCGGGGACGTCCACGCGCTGCGCGGCGCGGGCTTCGCGTCCGTGCAGTTCCATCCGGAGTCGGTGCTGACCATGGACGGCGCGGCGCTGACGGCGTCGCTGCTGGCGGGTGTGCTGGTCGGCTGAGAGCCGGGGTCAGGGGGCCGACGCGACGGGGACGAGCACGTTCTCGCCGCGCCGGCCCGCGAGGTAGTCCGCGATGTTCCGGGCGGTGGTGTCCACGATCTGGACGACCGCGTCCACGGTGTAGTACGCCTGGTGGGAGGTGACCAGCACGTTGGGGAAGGTCATCAGCCGGGCCAGGGTGTCGTCGTCGACCGCCTCCATGGACTTGTCGAGGAAGAACAGCCCGGCCTCCGCCTCGTACACGTCGAGGCCCACGCCCGAGAAGCGGCCCTTGCGCAGTTCGCCGACGAGGGCGTCGCTGTCGATGAGGCCGCCGCGGCTGGAGTTCACCAGGATCGCGTCGTCCTTCATCGCGCGCAGTTCCCGGGCGCCGATCAGATGCCGGGTGGCGGGCAGCAGCGGTACGTGCAGGCTGACCAGGTCCGCGGCGGCGAGGAGTTCGCCCTTGTCGACGTACTTCATACCGAGGTCGACGCAGACGGGGTTGGGGGCGACGTCCAGGCCGAGCAGCCGCATCCCGAAGCCGTGGGCGATCCGGGTGAACGCCTCGCCGATCTTGCCGGTGCCGATCACGCCGGCGGTGCGGCCGCGCAGGTCGCGGCCCATCAGTCCGTCGAGCCGGAAGTCGAAGTCGCGGGTGCGGTTGGCGGCGCGGACGATACGCCGGTTGACGGCCATGGCCAGCGTCCAGGCGAACTCGGCGACGGAGTACGGCGAGTAGTACGACACCCGGGCGACGGTGAGGCCGAGCCCGCCGGCCACGTCGAGATCGATGTTGTTGAAGCCGGTGGAGCGCTGGGCGATCATCTTCGTCCCGCCGGCGGCGAGGGTCCGCAGCACCTCGGCGTCCAACTGTGCGTTGACGCTGGTGGAGATCACCTCGTGGCCGGCGGCGATGGCGGCGGTGTCCGCGTCGAGAAACACCTGAAGGCACCGCACGTCCTCGGGGAGATCCGCGAAGGCCCGCTCGATGAGCGGCTGTTCGTCGGCCTGGACACCGAAGGCGAGGATTTCCACGTTCTCTCCCGGTTCACGAGCTGTGGGCCGGATACCCGCGTATATCCGGATGCGGCGAATATACGGCCCACCGCCGTGTCAGCCGAAGAAGACGCCGACCTCCTCGTAGAGCTTCGGGTCGACCGTCTTGAGCCTGGCCGTCGCCTCCGCGATCGGGACCCGGACGATGTCGGTGCCCTGGAGCGCGACCATCTTGCCGAAGTCGCCGTCGCGCACCGCGTCGACGGCGTGCAGCCCGAAGCGGGTGGCCAGCCAGCGGTCGAAGGCGCTCGGAGTGCCGCCGCGCTGGACATGGCCGAGGACGGTGGTGCGGGCCTCCTTGCCCGTACGGTTCTCGATCTGCTTGGCCAGCCACTCCCCCACGCCGGAGAGCCGGACATGGCCGAAGGAGTCGAGCGTGCCGTCCTTGAGGACCGCGTCGCCGTCCTTGGGCACGGCGCCCTCCGCGACGACCACGATCGGGGCGTAGCTCGACCGGAAGCGGGAGGTGACCCAGGCGCAGACCTGGTCGACGTCGAAGCGCTGCTCGGGGATGAGGATGACGTTCGCGCCGCCCGCGAGGCCCGAGTGGAGGGCGATCCAGCCCGCGTGACGGCCCATCACCTCCACGACGAGGACGCGCATGTGGGACTCGGCGGTGGTGTGGAGCCGGTCGATCGCCTCGGTGGCGATGCCGACGGCCGTGTCGAAGCCGAAGGTGTAGTCGGTGGCGGACAGGTCGTTGTCGATGGTCTTGGGGACGCCGACGCAGGGGACGCCGTACTCGTCGTACAGCCGTGCCGCGACGCCGAGGGTGTCCTCGCCGCCGATCGCGACCAGGGCGTCCACCTCCTGCTTGGCCAGGTTCTCCTTGATCCGGCGGATGCCGTCCGCTTCGTTCAGCGGGTTGGTGCGGGAGGAGCCGAGGATCGTGCCGCCGCGGGGCAGGATGCCGCGGACGGCCGGGATGTCGAGCGGAACGGTGTCGCCCTCGAGCGGTCCGCGCCAGCCGTCGCGGTAGCCGGTGAACTCGTAGCCGTACTCCTGCACACCCTTGCGGACGAGGCCGCGGATGACCGCGTTGAGGCCGGGGCAGTCGCCGCCCCCGGTCAGTACTCCGACGCGCATGGAAAACTTCCCTTCGCCTGGTGAGCCTGTGACCGTCACGCTAATGGTGACGCAGGTCACTCAGGGATGCGCCGAATGGTCAATTCCTGTGGAATGCCGGGTCGTTGGCCGAGCACCGTTCACTCGTAAGGGTGACCGTTCCGGGGGTGTCCGCGGCCTTGGTCAGGCGTCGTCCAGACCCCGCTCGATCGCGTACCGCACCAGCTCGACGCGGTTGTGCAGCTGAAGTTTGCCGAGGGTGTTCTGCACATGGTTCTGGACGGTGCGGTGCGAGATGACCAGCCGCTCCGCGATCTGCTTGTACGACAGGCCCTTGGCCACCAGGCGCAGCACCTCGGTCTCGCGCTCGGTGAGCTGCGGCGCCTTCGGCTCGTCGCCGCCGGCCGCCGGCACGGGCTCGGAGGCGAGGCGCCGGTACTCGCCGAGGACCAGACCCGCGAGGCCCGGCGTGAAGACGGGATCGCCGACGGCCGTGCGGCGCACGGCGTCCGTCAGCTCCTCGGTGCTGGCCGACTTCAGCAGATAGCCGGTGGCGCCCGACTTCACCGCCTCCAGGACGTCGGCGTGCTCACCGCTGGCGGACAGCACCAGCACCCGCAGCCCGGGCAGGGCGGCGACGAGCTCCTTGCACACCTGCACGCCCGGCATCTTGGGCAGGTTGAGGTCCAGTACGAGCACATCGGGGGTGACCGCCCTGGCCCGGCGGACGGCCTGCGCGCCGTCGCCCGCGGTGCCGACGACGTCGAACCCCGCCGCGGCCAGGTCGCGGGCGACCGCGTCCAGCCACATCGGGTGGTCGTCGACCACCATCACTCTGATCGTCTGCTGCTCGGTCATCTTCCTGCCTTCCCCCGTGGGATCCTCAGCTCAACTTCCGTGCCCTGGCCGGGGACCGAGACCAGCTCGGCCGTCCCGCCGAGATCCCGCAGCCGCCCCTGGATGGACTGGGCGACGCCGAGCCGGCCCTCCCCCTCCGCCTGCGCGAGCCTGCCCTCCGCGATGCCGGGACCGTCGTCCCGGACCGTCACGATCACCTCGTGGGGCCAGTCCTCGACCAGGATCCACGCCTGGGCGCCGTCCCCCGCGTGCTTGCGCACATTGTCCAGGGCGGCGCCGACAGCGGCCGCGAGCTCCCGCGCCGCCGCCCGGTCCATCAGCACCGGGGCGCCCGGCTCCGACAGCGTCACCCGCGACCCGGCGTGCGGGGAGAGCAGCGTCCGCAGATCGCACGGCGGCACCGGAGCGTCGTCGTCCGGTACGTCCACGACCCGTACGACCGCGCCCTGCGACTCGTCCTCCGACACCCGGGAGGCGGGGACCAGACCGCCGGCGACCAGGCTGCGCAGCGCGACCTCCTGCTCACCGGCCATCCGGCCGAGCTCCGCGGCCTCGCCGCCGAGCGCGTTGCCGCGCCGCTGCACCATCGCAAGGACCTGAAGGACGCTGTCGTGGATGTCGCGCGCCAGCCGCTCCCGCTCGCGGGTCGCGGCCTCGATCTCCAGGGCGCGGGCGAGAGTGCGTTCGGAGGCGCGGGCCACCTCGACGACGTAACCGATGGCTATGGAGGCGACCCACACCAGCAGCACGTTGTGGAAGGTGTCCCGGCTCGGCTCGCCCCGCTCGACGATGTTGGCGACGGCGACGAAAGAGGACGCGAACCCGGCCCAGCGCCAGCCGCCCTTGATGGCGAAGGCGAGCACCGAGCCGGCCGTCCAGATCGTCGGGAGGGTCGGGCCGTCCTGGGTCTGGGCCTGGGCGTCGGCCAGCGGGGTGAGAAGGATGCCCGTCAGCGCGATCGTCAGGTCCGCCGCCAGGAAGCCCTTGGTGCAGCGGGCCGCGTTCGCGACCTTGGGGAGGGTGACGAGGGTCCACACGGCCATCACCGCGAGGAAGCAGACCGCGACCATGGGCCGCTCGAACTTCTGCCGGGTGAAGACGAACAGCAGCACCGCGTAGACCATGGTCAGTACGCGGTATGCGGTCAGCGCACGCCACAGCGGCAGCTCGACGGACATCCGCACGACGCGCTCGCGCTTGGCCATGACCCCCACCACACCCCGTACCGGTACCGCGGCCCGGCTCAGGCGGCCGGCCGCTGGGACTTCTTCGCCTTCTCGGCCTTCTCCGCCTCGGCGCGGGCGGCCTTCGCGGCCTTCTCCTCGTCGGCGATGCGGCGCTTCGCGGCCGTCGCGTAGATATCGACGTACTCCTGGCCGGAGAGCTTCATGATCTCGTACATGACCTCGTCGGTCACCGAACGCAGGATGAAGCGGTCGCCCTCCATGCCGTGGTAGCGGCTGAAGTCCAGCGGCTTGCCGATCCGGATGCCCGGGCGCATCAGCTTGGGGACGACCTTGCCGGGGGGCTGGATCTTCTCGGTGTCGATCATCGCGACGGGGATCACCGGCGCGCCGGTGGCGAGCGCCACGCGCGCGAGCCCGCCGGGCTTGCCCCGGTAGAGACGGCCGTCCGGGGAGCGGGTGCCCTCCGGGTAGATGCCGAACAGACCACCGGACTCGATGACGTCGATACCGGCCTTGATCGCCGCCTCACCCGCGCCGCGGGCGCCCGAGCGGTCGACGGGGAGCTGGCCGACGCCCTTGAAGAAGGCGGCCGTCATCCTGCCCTTCACACCGGGCGAGGTGAAGTACTCGGCCTTCGCGATGAACGTCACCTTGCGGTCCAGCACCGCGGGGAGGAAGAACGAGTCGGAGAACGACAGATGGTTGCTCGCGAGGATCGCGGGACCCTCGGCGGGAACGTTCTCCAGACCCTCCACCCAGGGCCTGAAGGCAAGCTTGAGCGAGCCTCCGATGGAGAACTTCATGGCGCCGTAGATCAACTCGAATGCCTCCTGTTGCTGTCGAACAGACCTTAACCCGCCCGCCGCTCCCGGTCCCCGCGCCGGGGTCATGTCACATCCGGCCCGCCGTGCGGCTACGGCCCTGGTCGGTGTCGGTCCGGTCGCGTACCGTGAAGTACACCCTTCACCCCTCCCGCACAACCTCGTACCGCCCACGCCACGTACGACCCGCCTCGTACGCCTCACGCCTCGTACACCTCACGAACAGGAGACCCCCGGTGCCGGTGCTTCCCGGAGCCGAGCCCTACCGCCACGAAGGCGGCCAGGTCGGCGTTCTTCTCTGTCATGGATTCACCGGCTCCCCCCAGTCGCTGCGGCCCTGGGCCGAATACCTGGCGGAGCGGGGGCTCACCGTCTCCCTCCCGCTGCTGCCCGGCCACGGCACGCGCTGGCAGGACATGCAGGTCACCGGCTGGCAGGACTGGTACGCGGAGGTGGACCGCGAGCTGCGGGCGCTCCAGGAGCGCTGCGAGGCGGTCTTCGTCTTCGGCCTCTCCATGGGCGGTGCGCTCACGCTCCGGCTGGCCGCCAAGCACGGTGACGCGGTACGGGGCATTGTCGTGGTCAACCCGGCGAACAAGGTGCACGGCGCGATGGCGTCCCTGCTGCCCGTGGTCCGCCATCTGGTGCCCTCCACGAAGGGCCTGACCAGCGACATCGCCAAGGAAGGCGTCGAGGAGCTGGGATACGACCGGGTGCCGCTGCACGCCGCGCACTCGGTGCGGCAGTTCTTCCGGATGGTCGACGGGGAGCTGCCCCAGGTCACCCAGCCGATGCTGCTGCTGCACAGCCCCGAGGACCATGTGGTGCCGGCCGCCGACTCCGCACGGATCCTCAGCCGCGTCTCCTCCACGGACGTCACCGAGATCCTGCTGGAACAGAGCTACCACGTGGCGACGTTGGACCACGATGCGGAGCGGATCTTCGAGGAGAGTCACGCGTTCATCGACCGGCTCGCTCCGGGTGCGGGAACCTCGCCCGCGCCGGATTCCTTGGGAGGGAGCACGACCGGTGGCTGACCAGCACGACGCGGACCGCGAGCCGCAGCCGATCGACGAGGACGCCGCGTGGGCGGCAATCGTCGCCGGATACGGCGACGAGCCGTCCGACCCGCCGGGCGCGAAGCCGTTCAAGTCGGTGGAGGACCTGGCGCTGCTCGAGGGCGACATGAACGAGACGCCGGGGCGGCCGGCGCCGCAGCCCCCGCCCGAGGAGGACAAGCCGGCGCTCGGCAGCTCGGTGACCTTCGCGCCGGGCGTCGGCGGACCACGCGACTACCAGGTCGCGCAGCCGTCCGACGACGACTTCGACGACACCGACGAGGGCCACTTCGTCCCGCCGGAACCGCCGCCGCTGCCGGAGACCGACGTGACGGCCAGGTTCGCCTGGCTGGCGGTGATCGGCGGGCCGGTGCTGATGCTGGTCGCGGTGATCCTGCAGTGGGACATGAAGTGGTGGCTGACGACGCTGTGCGTCGGCGGCTTCCTGGGCGGCTTCGGCACGCTGGTGGCGCGGATGTCCCACGACGACGACGAGCCGGACGACCCGGGGCGGGGCGCGGTGGTGTGACGCGGGGCGGGGCCGGCCCGCTGCGCAGGGCGTGTTCCCCTACCCGCCCCTTCCCGAGACCGGGCTCTGCCCGGACCCGCGCCTCAAACGCCGGCCGGGCTTGAGTTGCCGGGCAACTCAAGCCCGGCCCGGGGTTTAGGGCCCCCCAAAGGAAAAGCGGGGGGGGGGGGGAGAGAGTG